>SLIM01000306.1 GCA_007135625.1 Gammaproteobacteria bacterium | reverse complement strand
CTCGAAGGTGTTGTCACGTCGGGATTTTGCTGTGCTTATGACGACGGCTTGGAGGGGTGGGTAGTAACAATAAGTGGGTGTCCCATTGTACGCTCTGTGGTGATCGAGGATGTGGATGGTCTGCTGGTGGAGCGTCATGGTGACCTGCGGGGGCTTCCCTATCTGGTAAAACCGAGATGTGCCGGGGAGATGAAGCGGGAACCGGGCCGGTGAAGAGCGATATGCCGGGGAGATGAGGCGGGAGCCGGGCCAGCGGGGCGTTGACTACAAGCCCCGGAGAGGGGTATGCTTCGGGCGCTAAAACCTCCCCGGCGGCATCCCGCACGGAAGCATAGGAGCGATTTTTATCGTTGAATTGCGTGTGAACTTGGCGACCGTACCGAACTCGGCGCAACCTGACTTGGAAGACTAACGGGATGAATGTCGATTATTATGATGCTCACCAACGTCATTGGGATGATGCGGAGCGGTTGTACGAGCAGCAACGCTGGGCCAATGCCGATCACCTGTACGGCATGGCCGCTGAGTGTGGTTTGAAGCGACTCATGCAGGCCTTCGGTATGACCTTCGATACCGCAAAGGGTAAGCCCACCGATCGAAAGGACGTGGTTCACGCCAATGGCGTATGGGTGCGCTATGAAACCTATCGGGGCGGGCATCATCGCGGCACCGCATACGCCTTGAACGAATCCAACCCATTTGCTGATTGGGACGTTGCCCAGCGGTACGCACACCAGAACCAGTTTGACACCACCCGCACCACCCAACATCGCAACGGTGCAGAGAATGTGCATCAACTGGTAAAAAAAGCCGTCTTGGATGGATTGCTATGACCACCTTCGAACAAATACTTCCACGCCTGACCGAGGTGCTGAAGGCTCATCAAAAAACAGTAGATTTGCTGGAGTGGTTGCTGATTAACCGAGATCTCAATGGTCGGGTACGGCTGATTGTGCCGGAGGCTATAGAGATGGACGAGGCCATTCGGGACCAGATGGGGCTATTGGCCGAGCGCCTAGCCGCGCAACTCGGCCCCCATGCCTATCCGGCAGAGGCGGCCATCCTCTACGAAACAAGCCGAGAACTGGCCTGTCAGGGGGCGACAAGCTATCCGCTGGAGAGGTTTAGCCACGTCTGGCTGCTAGACCGCTTGGCGACCGAGGGCAATTGGGCGCAGATCGCCGCCGAAACCCAAGGGTCGCGACGGGTCGTCTTCTTCTCCATCAAGGGGGGCGTGGGGCGCTCGACGGCCTTGGCCGCGACGGCATGGGCGCTGGCACAGGCGGGGAAACGTGTTCTGGTGCTAGACCTGGATCTGGAGTCCCCCGGTCTCTCCTCCAGCCTGCTGCCGCCCGAGCGACAACCCGCGTTTGGGATTACCGATTGGCTGGTGGAGGATTTGGTGGACAACGCCGCTGCGGTGTTTGACAACATGATGGCCACCAGCGACCTTTCCCGTGATGGTGAAATCTACGTGGTTCCGGCCCATGGTGCCGACCCAGGGGAATACATCTCGAAGCTCGGTCGGGTCTGGATGTCGAAGGGGCGAGCGGATGGTTCGCGTGAGAACTGGTCGGCACGCTTGCAACGCCTGCTTGCCGATCTGGAGGCAGAGGTTCGGCCTGATGTGGTCTTGATCGACTCGCGTGCCGGTATTGATGAGGTGGCCTCCACCTGCGTGACCGACCTTGGCGCAAACCTGGTGCTGCTATTTGCGCTGGAAGGGAGCCAGACCTGGAGCGGTTACCGGATCTTGTTTGAACACTGGCGGCGTGCGCAGGTTGCGGAAGCGATGCGCGAGCGACTGAAGGTCGTCGCCGCTCTAGTACCCGAAACGGATAGGATTGCCTATCTTGAAGGTGTTCGCGAACACGCCTATGAGATCTTCATCGAATCACTTTACGATGAGATCGCGCCACCACCGACCGAGGCTATCGGGCCAGCACCTGAGGATAAACAGCGCTGGCGAGTCCATCAGTTGGTCGAAGGATGGAGCTTTGATGAGGCAGATGAAGGTGCGCCCCACGCCCCCTGGCCCGTGAATTGGCACAGAAGTTTTGCCGGACTCCGCTCGCTGCAAGGCCGACTGGCGGTGATCGACGCACAAGAGGTAAAGGCCATTTTCGGCCCATTGATCGAAGGGGTGAGTAGCATCCTTGACACGGAGAATGTCGATGTCTGATGCACAGGCACTACGCAATGCCATCCTGGCAGCGCCGTTGGAGAGCAGCAGTTTTGGCGAGGAGCCGCAGCCGGGGACGCTTTATGTTCCACGCTCCCACCTGAAGGCGCTGCGACTGAATGCACAGGTTGTCGTGGGTGGGCGCGGGGTCGGGAAATCCTTCTGGACGGCTGCGCTGCAAACCGATGCACTGCGTAACCTGCTCGGTTCATCCGCCCCCGAACTGGAGGGGGTCGAGGTTCGGGTGGGTTTCGCCAACACCGAGGCGATTGACCGCTATCCGAATGCGGATGTGTTTGCTCACTTCATGGATCAGGAGGGTGACCCCTATGACCTCTGGCGTGCCGTCGTCTTGCGCTGGGTCGCTGAACGTAGCCGACAGCCCATCCCCATTTCTAGTTGGCAGGAGACGGTCTCTTGGCTGAAATCTGAATCGGAAGCGGCGGCGCGCCTGATGCAGCAGTCGCGTGACTGGCGTGGCTTGATCCTGTTCGATGCACTGGATCGCACCAGCAACGACTGGCAGCGAATGGATCACATCGTGCGCGGACTTTTGCGTGCCGTGCTGTGGCTCAAGGCTTTTCCAGCTCTCTACGCCAAAGTTTTTCTGCGCGAAGACCAAGCGGAGCGCACGGTTTTTAACTTTCCAGATGCCTCCAAGCTCACCGCAACCAAAGAAGAGCTGACCTGGGTCCGGCATGATCTGCATGGCTTACTTTGGCAACGACTGATTAACGCAGCGGGCACCCATGGCGAACACTTGCGTCGGCTTTTTCAAGTGGATGAGCATTCCGGCATCTGGCGGTTGCCAGAGGAGATGAAGCGGGAAACCGAAGTGCAGCGCACCGCATTTGAGCGGCTTGCCGGTCGGTGGATGGGCCGCGACAGGCGGCGCGGTGTACCCTACACCTGGTCGGTGAGCCATCTGGCGGATGGACGCGGCCAGACCTCGCCGCGCTCATTCCTTGCCGCAATCCGTCAGGCGGCAGAGGACTCCAGTGAGCGTTACCCGCAACATCAGGTCGCGCTCCACTACGAGAGCATCAAGCGCGGCATCCAGAAGGCATCGGAGATTCGGGTGCAGGAAGTGGCTGAGGAGTACCCTTGGGTGCCGGATGTACTTTCGGAACTCAAGGGGATGAACGTACCCTGCGACTACACGCAGGTGCAGTCGCGCTGGCA
This sequence comes from Gammaproteobacteria bacterium, assembly GCA_007135625.1. Lineage (GTDB taxonomy): Bacteria > Pseudomonadota > Gammaproteobacteria > Chromatiales > Chromatiaceae > SLIM01. The sequence goes on along the minus strand of SLIM01000306.1, from coordinate 414 downwards.
GGCACGCTTTCCCGCCGGGCCGCAGAGTATTGCTTCAGACCGGCTTCCCGCGCAGCACGCCGAACGCGGTTGGGAGGGGCTGCGTGACGATTTGCAGCGGCTGGGTCTGATCGAAACCAAAAGGGACGGTCGCATCGATATGCCCGACCTCTACCGCGTCGGCTTTGGCTTGGGGCGCAGGGGGGGTGTTAAGCCGCAGCTTTTTAACCGAGATGTGCCGGGGAGATGAGGCGGGAGCCGGGCCGGTGAAGAGCGATGTGCCGGGGAGATGAGGCGGGAACTGGGCCAGCGGTGCCTTGACTACAAGCCCCGGAGAGGGGTATGCTTCGTTTCGTCGTAGAGGGTTGGAGGGGCTACCCTCTCCGCGTTTAACCATTTTTACTATAGGAAAAGATGCGATGTCAACCGAGCAGG
>SLIM01000231.1 GCA_007135625.1 Gammaproteobacteria bacterium | reverse complement strand
TCTTGATCCTCCCAGGGAGAACCCTTATGACCGACTTTTTGATTGCCCCCTCGATCCTCTCCGCCGACTTCGCCCGCCTGGGTGAAGAGGTCGATAACGTCCTCGCCTCGGGGGCGGACATTGTCCACTTCGATGTGATGGACAACCACTACGTCCCCAACCTCACCATCGGCCCACTGGTTTGCGAAGCGCTGCGCAAGCACGGCGTTACTGCTCCGATTGATGTCCACATGATGGTCAAACCGGTGGATCGCATCATCCCCGACTTCGCCAAGGCTGGTGCCACCTACATCACCTTCCACCCCGAAGCCTCTGAACATATCGACCGTTCGCTGCAACTGATTCGCGACGAAGGGTGCAAATCGGGCCTGGTCTTCAATCCAGCAACCCCGCTCTCCTATCTAGACTATGTGATGGATAAAGTCGATATGATCCTGCTGATGTCGGTCAACCCCGGCTTTGGTGGACAGAGCTTCATCCCCGCCACCCTCGACAAACTGCGTCAAGTGCGCAAGATGATCGACGCTTCGGGCTTCGACATTCGCCTGGAGATCGACGGCGGGGTAAAAGTCGATAACATTCGCGAAATCGCCGATGCCGGGGCCGATACCTTTGTTGCTGGCTCGGGAATCTTCAGTAAAGTTCGCGCTGAAGACCCCCACCACTACGATACCATCCTGCGTCAGATGCGGGAGGAGTTGGCCAAGTGAGCGAGGGGAGCGAGCGTCCGCAGTTACTTCTGATTGATGTCGATGGCACGCTAGTCGATAGCGTGCCCGATCTGCTGCTTGCGGTCAATGAGACCCTGGAGCAGATCGGTCGCTCCCCCTGGCCCGAGGCGCGGGTGCGCGAATGGATCGGCAACGGTGTCGAGCGCCTCTGCCGTCGGGCGCTGGTTGGCGCGTTAGAGGGGGAGCCGGAGGAGGCGCTGTTTCAGCAGGCCTATCCGATCTTTTTGGAGCGCTACGATCTTCACAACGGCAAGCACTCTCGCCTCTACCCCGGCATTGTAGAGGGGCTGGATCGGCTGCAAGCAAGCGGCTACCGCCTCGGCTGTGTAACCAACAAAGCCGCCCGCTATACCCTGCCGCTACTCGCCGCCCTGGGGGTCGGAGAGCGCTTCGAGCTAGTGATCTGCGGCGACCAGTTGCCGCGCAAAAAGCCCGATCCGCTACCGCTCCTCCACGCCGCCGAGCGCTGCGGCGTTGCCCCGGAAAGCTGCCTGATGGTCGGCGACTCGATTAGCGATGTCCAGGCCGCCCGTGCAGCGGGGTTCGGGATTATCTGCATGAGCTACGGCTATAACCACGGAGAGGATATCCGCCTCGCCAACCCCGACGCGGTGGTTGACTCGCTGGTGGAGGTGGCCGAGCGGTTGGCGTAGGCGAGGTATCGACCTGACAGGTCTTGGAGTGCGTAGATTGGGGTGACGCAGGAACCCCAACGACCCGTCTCTGGCGTAGTTGGTTGGGGCTTTTGTGTCACTCCAGCCTATGGGCTTTGTGGTGTTTCGGTGACTAAAGAAGCGAAGAGTTTTTGAGCGTGTCCGGGTATTTTTCGATACGCTGGAGTAAGACTCCGAAATAGACCTTGATTCGGAGTTTGTTTATGGCAAGTGTAGACGAAGTACCAGCCATGGCCGGGCAGACGCCAACCCCCACCCGGCAAGGCTACCTCGTCTCGTCCAGCGGAAACCACAGCAAAAAGTCACACTCCGTCGCTTGGAGACGCTGCGCAATCCCCTCCGAGGTCGTCTCTCTCTCCAACGCCTCCGCCCGCGCCGCAATCTGCAGAAAACGCGCATTCACGCGCTCAATATCAGAGAAACGGCTATCCAGCGAGAGGTCTCGCGGCGCTGGTGGCAGCACCGCCCTCGATCCCCCCTCACTACCCACCGCCTGAACGCAGGGCAGGGCCAGCAAGGCACCCGCCACCACCCAGCAACCCCCGCGCCTCATGGCGCACCCCCTTGGCTATGCAGCCCCTGCACCACCTCACGCATACGCAGGGTCAGGGCCTCCAATTGTTCCACCTGATGATCCATGTCGCGCACCAGCAGCCCCTCCGCCCCCTCAGCATTGCGCAGAATCTCCAGAGTCGCATCGGCATCCTGCGACGCAGGGAGCAGGAGTTGCGCCACCCCCCAGGTAACGACCAGCGCCAGCAGCAACGTAATCGCAACAGTAAAACTTTTGCACATCGCACTATCCCCCCAAATCAGCCTTGCGGATTGCCAAGGTTAAGAAAAAAGTCGATCAACGAGCGATCATCTTGCAGTTGCGTGCGTATGCTCGGGATCTGCGTCGGCCCCTCACTCGGCAGCGCCTGAATAAAACCGCTCATATCGCCCATCGAGCGAAAGGTCTGCTCCATCGCCTCCATCAGCCCGCCCCCAAGCGTTGCAGCCTGCCCCAGCGACAGTATCAAACCGTCGCCACTGGCACTCACCTGCACCGACCAGCGCATCAAATCGAGGTCGTTCGCCCGCAACTCCATGCGATAGGCCACCAACTCAAAGCTGCGTTGCAGATCCTCAAGCATACCTACACCCTTATGGATGTTGTCGATCAGGTTCTGCTGATGGTGTTGAGTATTCTCCAGCACCGCCAAGCGGCGCTCACTCGACTCCAGCTCCATCGCCACCCGCATCATCTCGGTGCGCTGTTCAGCGGTCAACGCCACCGCCTCACCCTGCCCCCTCTGCTGCAAAGTCCGGCGGATATGCTCCGCCCGCTGCAATACCGCCGCCTTCTCCCGTCGCGCCAGGCTGATCCGCCCCTCCACCTCGCGCAGAACCTCGCGTACCTCCTGCGTGCGCTGCCCGTAGTCACTCGCCGACCCGGCGATATTATGCGCAAAATCAACCGTCTTCTGGCGAAAAGCCGAAGCCGCATCGCTCTCAGCAACCACCGCCTCCAGGGTACACCCGGTACGCTCGGCGGCATCGGACGGACTCAGCATAGCGCCATGCCGCCGGTGACACTGCGCCATACTCTGGCGATTCGCAACAGTCATATCGCGATACTCATCAATCGCGGCCAACATCATCTGAAAATGGGTTGCTAGGGTATCCGGCAAGCGGGCGCTTGCCGGATCCAGCGGCTGCACCCTCGTCGGCTGTGCCGTCGTAGCCAACGCAGCACCACTCCCCAGAGCAAGCACCACACATACGGCAACAGGAGTCAACTTGGAGCGTTGCATAAAACACCTCAATATAGTGTAATGGACAGTATCAAAGGCGCGGCGACCACGCCCGCCACCCGACCGGGTGTGCGCAGAGAGGAGCGCAAAGGGATACCCGATCCGGCGATCCGGCGGCACCCTCCCGCTGCACAACCTCTTACACCCCTTATCGACGTTTAACGATATTTGTTCAACATACATCCCCGACGTCTCCTCACCCCAACGCAGGCGAGCGCCCTTCCGAGTCCGGGCTGCGCAAGCGCCAAAGGAGCAGCGCAATGGCCTGTCGCAGAGGGGTAAGAAACCAATGATCCTCATCGGGAAACCACTCCGCAAAGAAAACACTGCGTGCATCCTTATTGAGACGACAGCCATACTGTGAATCGCAATGAAACTGTGACGGCAGCAACAAACCATCTGCCGCCAGCGACCACACCCGCTGATCCACCAATGGACGCAGCCACTCCAACAGATCCAGCATCAAGGCGTCCCGACCACTCATCGCCTCATGCAGAAACCCCACCGTTGGATCCAGACCAAAACGCGCAAGATGACGCGCAACATATTGACCGGCCAAGGTATAACCCAGAGAGAGAAGCGCATTTAC
>SLIM01000373.1 GCA_007135625.1 Gammaproteobacteria bacterium | reverse complement strand
GGGCCCGTTCGAGATGCTCCTGGCTACGCTCCAGCGCCTCCTGTTGGCGTTTGAGCTCGCTGATATCGACCATAAAACCAGAGATTCCAGCGAGTTCGCCGCGCTGGTTGCGGCTGACCCGAACCATATCACGAAACCAGATCTCCCGTCCGCGAATATCCAACATGCGGTACTCAAACGCATGGTCGCGCCCCTCTTCGACCTGCTGCTGGCCGAAGCTGACTGCGTGTGCGCGATCCTCCGGGTGGATGTGGCCGCTCCAGAACTCCATCTGCTGCCAGTCGTGCAGCGGATAGCCGAGCAGAATCTCGGCGTGGGGGGAGACATACGCAAAGCGCCCGCTGGAGAGATCCAACTCCCAGGCAATGGCATTGACATTCTCCACCAACGAGCGAAAGCGCACCTCACTGATGCGCAGAGCCGCTTCGGCCTCGCGCCGCTTGGTGATGTCGGTGAAAGTGGAGACCACGGCGCTAGGGGCGCGCTGCTGCTCCGTGAAAATCGGGTTGGAGTTGACCGAGATCCAACTGAACTCGCCATCGGGGCGGCGCACCCCCATTTTGACCTCATGCTGCGCCTGCCCGGTGGCCAGGGCCACCATTGCCGGATGGGTATCGGTGGGAAAGGGGCGACCATCTTCGTGAATAATCTGCCAATCGGGGTCGTGCATCGAGCGCCCCTGCAACTCCTCCTCCTTCAGGCCGAGAATCTGGAGCGCGGCGCGGTTCGTGGTGATCACCTCCCCCTCGTCGTTCTGCACGATCACCCCCTCTGACATCGAGGAGATGACCGAGCGATAACGCGCCTCGCTCTCCTCTAACGCCCGCTCCGCCCGCTTCCGCTCGGTCACGTCGATCCAGGTCCCCAGCAGCTCGGTGGCGCTCCCGCTCTCGTCACGAATCAGCCGCAGTTGGTCACGCACCCAGCGCCAGATTCCCCGCTTATGCAGATAGCGGTATTCGATTTGGCACTCGCCGCTAGCGGGGAAGGGGTCGAGGCGGGCAAACACGGCGGCACGATCTTCGGGGTGGATTAGATCGGCCCAAAAGAAGGGGCTGCCGGTATACTCCTCCGGAGTGTAGCCGGTCTGCTGAATGGCGTTACCGCTGATAAAAGTCACCCCAAAGGGTGGTTTGGGTTCGCAGGTGTAGATCACCGCCGGATTTTGTTGAATCAGAAACTCAAAGCGGCTCTTCATCGCCAACATCCGCCCCTCTAGCCCGATGCGCATGCGCATATCGGTAATCAGGGCGAAGGCCCCCTCAATCTGCTCCTGCTCATTGCGCAGGGTGGTGGCGTGAAACAGGGTGGGGATATTGCGCCCGTTGCGGTGGCGCAGTGAAACCTCATAGGTGCGGTGGCGAGTCCGCCCGATTCGCCCGATATACTCTTCCAGAATATCGTGATTTAGCTCATCGACAAACTCCAGTGGCGAGCGACCCAGAATCTCCTCGCGGGTATAGCCGAGTAGCGCACAGAGCGCCCGGTTGACCTCAATGGTACGCAGCTCCGGGTCGATCAGCCAGAAGCCCTCGGTAGTGGTCTCCAGAATCGCCCGGTGGCGGTACTCACTGCGGCGCAGCGCCGCTTGGGCCAGTTGGTCTGCCGCAGTGTCGGGACGGGGGATGGCTGGGGTCAACTGCTGTTCGATACGCGCTAGTGCCTGCACCACCGCAGGGTCAGTGATTGCTGCGGCAGCGAGGGCGCGGCGTAGCGTCTCAAGATCCTGCTGGTCGCTCATAATGCGCTATCGCTGCTGCTGGGCTGCTGCGCTGTGCAGAAGGGTCAGATAGCGCGTGCTGGCGTGGTCGCCGAGGCTCTCTCGCAGATGCTGCTGCAGCCGCTGGCGGTCGTTGCTGTAGTCGATCCGATCCAGCGCACGGTACCACAGCGGTGGGTCGATGAGCAGGCGACCGCTCTCATTCAGATAGAATACACTCCCGGCATGAGTAAAGTGGAGGGGCGGCGGCAACACCGGGATCGGATCGCGGTGGTTTACCACCCGGCAGTAGTAATTGCCTAGCCGCCGCTCTAGATCTTCGGCAAAGGCGCGATCCCCGACCCGGGGTTGACCGATGGTGTAGAGGCCGCGCAGCAGCGGGCGGGAGCTGGCGGCGAGGTGGGCGATGCGGCTAGCGGCGAGTACCGCCAGTGCCGCACCGAGGTTATGCCCGCTAATCCAAAGGTAGCGATTGTGGTGGAGCTGCGCCAGCCGCTCCTTGAGCTGGGCATCCCAAGCCGCATTCAAAGCTTCCTGAAAGCCGGTATGCACCCGAAGGGAGCGGTTCCAGAGAGCGGGGGTGAGGGGGAGGCGGGCGCTGGTCAGAAGGTCGGAGACGTTCCCCGGTTCGCTGCCGCGAAAGGCGAGAATTAGGGTTTGGTGGTTGTAGGCCAGCAGATATTGGGTATCGTTCCAGGCACTGCCGCCGACTGCGTAAAACTCATACTCCAACCCCCACTCCTGGCAACGGCTAGCGATCTCCTGCTCATCGCGGTAGGCGAGGTCGGCAAAACGGGCCATCCACAAGGCATGGAGCGGGTCGGGGTGGGTCTGCTGCGGCTGAAAGTGGCTGAACGCCTCCAGCTCGACCGCTGTCGCGCTGGTGAGGTCGCGCTCTCCCGCCTCCTCGCCGCGCTCCTCCGTCGCGCTCTCCTTAGGGGGTACGGGGCGCAGTGAGGTGCGCATTCGCGCCACTTTCTGTAGCAGATCAAACCAGAAGGGTGCGCCGAGAGAGAGGGCAATGGCGGTGAGCAGCCAGCCGATCAGGCTCTTCCAGGTGATTGGTGGGGCGTTCTCCCAGCCCAGCACCGGAACGACTTCACTGGCAGCTAGCTTGATCTGTTGCAACCGCTCTGCCGAGGAGGGGGGGATCACCACCGCATCGCCCCCCCCTTCGAGCTGACTGCCGAGCTGCTGGTAGCGGCTCTGGTCAAATTGCAAGGCGCTGTTGACATAGAGAGCGCGCAGGCTATCATCCTCCAACATCCGCTGAAACATCTGCAAGGTGTTGGCATTGGCCGCAATCGCGACCAGCAGCCCGAGCAGCAGCAGGCGTATGCGGACGCTGCGCTGAAACCAGCCGGAGGCGCGGCTCTGGGTATCGGCAAACCACTGCCCGACTCCCGCCCAGAACGCCGGGACTCGCCCCTCCGCCTCCTCCCAGATCTGTAGCAGGGTCTTGCCGACTTGCAGGTGGCCAAGCGCCAGCAGCGCCTGCTCCAACTGGTAGGGGCGGTGGCGCAGCTCACTCCAGGGGCGACCGGTGAGGCTCTCGAGTAGCACTTGCTTGAACAGCTCGTCGGGAATGTAGGAGGGGAGGGTGCGATTATCCCCTTGAAGCTGGAGAATGCGCGGGTGTTGGTAGAAGCGCTTCAGCAGCTCCGCCGAGGTTTTCCGATCCCCCTCCACCACCAGTAGTCGCCCGATTGAGCGGCAGAGGATCTTGCCGCGCAACCCCTCAATTTGCGTTGTCAGCTCCATCAGGCTGGTGACCATTAGACTCAGCAGGAGATAGATGAAAATCAGCGCAATTAGGGCATCAAGCTGCTCAAACACCGGTATTTTCCTCTTTATCGGTTACGCTAATGGGCTTGTTTCTGCCGCTTGGCAGGGTAGAGCGGGCCTGTCCGCAGGCCGCTGGCGATGAACGGCTCGCCCTCCCGCAGCAGACTTTGCGGGAGGGGGCCGGTTGGCGGTTTGTGCAGGGAGCAGGGGTGTCGGCTCATGGTGTCTCGCTCGGTTGCAGGAGGATGGTGGTAGAGTATTATAGCGCAGATGGCGCTGTGGGTACCCT
>SLIM01000101.1 GCA_007135625.1 Gammaproteobacteria bacterium | reverse complement strand
TTATCTGCCCACCTAGGCCCCTCCTACCTCGCGCCTCGCACCTCGCACCTCGCGCCTCGCGCCTCGCGCCTCGCGCCTCGCGCCTCGCGCCTCGCACCTCGCACCTCGCACCTCGCGCCTCGAATCTCGAATCTCGCCCCTCGAACCTCGAATCTCGCTAACCCTCCAACCGCTGCTCGATGTGCGTCAGCAGCTCCTCGGCGCGGTCGTACTCCAAGTTGTTCAGCGCCTCATCCAGTTGGGTTAGCCGCTCCAGCTCGATCGCCGTGCGCAGATGGGGACGCAGCGTGGTAAAGAGATCGTAGGCATGGAGACGGCGACTACTCACCAGATCTTGCAACTGGGCGAGTCGCTGGCGCAGCTCCACCGCTGAATATCGGGTTGTGGGTAGCTCCGGCTGCTGCCCATTAGACAGGGGGTACGCCTCCGGCAGACCGTTCTGCAGCCCATCAAACAGCAGGCTAAAAGCGACCCGAAAGGCCGGACGCTGGCGCTCGACCCCCTCTCGATCCCCGTCGCGCAGCGCCCGCTCCAGCGCCTCCGACTGCTGCTGCAAAGTGGTCGCCCCAAGGTTAGCGGCCACCCCCTTGAGCGCATGAACCAAATGCACCGCCTGCTGCCAATCACCGACCATAATCGCCTGCTCAATCTTTTGGCACGCCTCCATCTGGGAATCACGAAAGCGGCACAACAGGCGCAAATAGTTGTCACGCTGCCCCAGCAATCGCCGCAGTCCGCTCTCCACATCAAGCCCTGGTAGCCGCTGCCGCAGCTCCTCCAGCTCTTGCGGAGAGAGATCAGCGGCCAGCGCCAACGGAGCGCCACGCTCCGGGCGGAAGTTGGCCGGCAGTCGCCTCTCCAACAAAGTATAAAGCTGGCGCGGATTGATCGGCTTGGCCAGATAATCATCCATCCCCGCCGCCAGGCAGCGCTCACGATCCTCCGCCATCGCATTCGCGGTTAATGCGATAATCGGCAACTCCTCCGAAGAGTAGTGACGGCGAATAGCGCGAGTCGCCGCCAGCCCGTCGAGAATCGGCATCTGCACATCCATCAGCACCAGATCAAAATGCTCCTGCCCCAGCGCCAGGGTAACCGCCTGCTTGCCCTCATCGGCCACCACCACCACCATTCCTGCCAGCTCCAGCAGCTCTTTCGCCAACTGCTGGTTGATCTCATTATCCTCCGCCAACAACACCCTCGCCCCGCGCAACCCCTCGCCAGCCCGCAGCCGCTCGATCCGTCGGCGCGGGGTGGTTAGATCCTCATCAGGATTAAGCAGCCGATTAAACAGTTCACACAACTTCGAGCGGATCACCGGACGCTCCAGAATCGCACTCGGCCCCTCGCCGCCAAGGGCATCCTCCAACCCTTGGGGCGGATCAAAGGAGGTGACAAAAATCACCTGCGGCTGCGGCTCCAGGTTAGCCATTTGACGAATGCGGCGCAGGGTCTCAATCCCATCCATTCCCGCCATATAGAGATCCAGCAGCAACAGACGCGGCGGAGTCTGCTGCTGCTCCAGATAGGCCAGCGCCTGCTCACCACTCTCCACGGCATCAACCTCCATCCCAATAGAGGTCAACTCCGCCACCAGCAGATCCCGCGAGGTGACGCAGTCATCCACCACCAATACTTTGATCTCCTTGCGTGCGCAGAGGTACGGCTGCACCTGCCCCGAGGCCTGCTCACTCACCGCAAAGGCAGCGGTAAAGTAGAAGGTGGAACCCTCCCCCAAAAGGCTGGTCACCCCGATCTCGCCCCCCATCAGCTCGACCAGATGCTTACTAATGCTCAACCCCAAGCCAGTACCGCCATATTTGCGGGTAGTGCTGCCATCGCCCTGGGTAAAGGGACGAAACAGGTACTGAATCTGCTCCTCGCTCATGCCGATCCCGGTATCCTGCACACTAAAGCGCAGCACGATCTTGCCACGCTCCTGCTCGACCTGCTCAATCACCACCACAATCTCGCCATGCTCGGTAAACTTCACCGCATTATTGCAGAGATTGGTTAGCACCTGCCCGAGGCGGTGGGGATCGCCCACCAACCCATCGGGCACCCCCGGGGCGATATGAAACAGCAGCTCCAGCCGCTTCTGCCGCGACTTCACGGTGATCAGCGCCGCCAGATGATCCAGCACCTCGCTAAGGCTAAAGGGGATATGCTCCAACTGCACCCGCCCCGCCTCAATTTTAGAAAAGTCAAGAATCTCATTGATAATGTGCAGCAGCGAATTGCCCGCCGTGTGGATTTTATTGAGGTAGTCGCGCTGCTTCGGACTCAACCCGGTCTGCAAGGCAAGATGACTCATTCCGATAATGGCATTCATGGGAGTACGAATCTCATGGCTCATATTGGCCAGAAAGTCGCTCTTCGCCCGATTCGCCTGCTCGGCAGCGCGGTGGGCCTGGCGCAATCGCCCCTCCAGCAGCACGATCCAGCGACTCACCGGCACCGCCACCAGCAGGCTGAAGAGTACCGCCACCACCCCCAGGCCGAGGAGTTGAAGATAGATCGCACGCGCCTCCAGCCCGGTGCTGTCGGCCATCTGCCGGCTCTGCTCATCCTGATAGCCGCGCAGCTCTCTGAGCACCTCCATCACCTGTTCCTGCTTAGAGAGTGTGTTCTCAATCACCCAGCGCTGGGCCTCCCCCTCTCTCCCCTCCCGCAACAGGTCAAGCGCTTGCGTATGTGAGTGATAGGCCGCCTCCAGAACCTCTTGCAGCGCCGCCATCATCGCCTGCTCACGGGCATCCAGCGACAGCGTCAACAGCTCATTAGCGGCCTCCACAAAGTGTTCCGCCAGCCGCCGGTAGGCCGCTCCCACCTCCCCATTTTCCGCGCTGCCCGCCGGGCGCAGCAACATGCGATGGAGCAGCAGCAGCCGCTCCTGCGCGGCACGGTACATGCCTTCTGCCAAGCTCGCCTTATAGCTGTACTCCGAGACGACTTGGTCTAGATGGATATTGAGCTGCCTCACTCCTGTCATTCCCAACAGGGTAATCGTTACCAGCAACAGCAACTGGATTCCGAAGGCAACCATTAGCATATTTTGAGTACGATTGATCGGCTTCATGCCTTATAGATCGCGAATGAACGGTTAGCAAAAAAGGAAACCATCCTCGGGTCAAGATGAAGCAGATGACGCTCGACGACGACGGGTTGGGTCGATTATAGTGCAGACCGCTAGAGAAAGGTAACTGTTTACACCTCGCGATAAAACCATCTTTTTAATAAAACTGGCTAATGAGGAGCATAATGGGCAAAAAGTTCACCGCCATCACCCCAGAGCAGCAGGCATTCATTGCCCGGCAAGCGGTCTGGTTCGTCGCCACCTGCGCCCCAGGGGCGCGTATCAATCTATCTCCCAAGGGGATGGATTCGCTCCGCATTCTCAATCCCAATCGGTTGCTCTGGCTTAACCTCGTCGGCAGCGGCAATGAAACCGCCGCTCACCTGCAAGAAGACCCGCGCATGACGCTCATGTTCTGCGCCTTCGACCACCCCCCGCAGATTCTCCGTCTCTACGGCCAGGCGCGGGCGATTCACCCCGGCGAACCGGAGTGGGAGAGCGCCCTGCGTCCCTTTCCTAGCTCCTTTGGCGCACGTCAAGTGGTGCAGATGGAGGTCGATTTGGTTCACACCTCTTGCGGCTTCGGTGTTCCACTCTACACCTTTCAGGGCGAGCGGCAAACCCTTGACGCATGGCTACAGGCTAAGGGCGAAGAGGGGTTGGCACGCTACCAGCAGGAGCATAACCGCGTTAGTCTGGATGGACGGCCTATCGTTGCTGGGGGGTCTTAGCGTTGCAGGGG
>SLIM01000111.1 GCA_007135625.1 Gammaproteobacteria bacterium | reverse complement strand
GAGGTAGCCTTGAATGGCATCAACCACCCCACCCGCGCTCTCGGGGAGCAGTTCACGCAGGGCCAAGCGGGCGAGAGTGACGAAGAGGGTCGATTTTTCCATGGTGCAAAACTCTTGGGGTGGTGACGATGGGGTAGTGTAGCTTGAAGGATGGGTTGAGTTCTAGTTTGATTGGGCAAAATCTCCAATGGATTCCACTCCGCACGCTTTGCGCGCTTTTCACGCAAGCTGTTCAAGTTTACCCAACCACGAATCAAAGTGCGGGCATTTTTCCCGCATTCTGGCTAGACCAATACGCTGGGCGATCCGATATGCGTGGGCATTTACACTACTCCCCTTTTTGTACCCAGAAAAGAGCCGCATGATGCGCTTCGAAGGGGCTGTTTCGGGGCGGTCATTGATGGTCTCACAACCGCCGCACTGCTCTACGATCTGGGTAAACTCCGCCTCCAGCTCGGAGCGTTGAAAGATCTCGGCCATCTCGCTGGGACCAGCAAACAGTAGCGCTTCGATCTCATGGAGCTGGATGTAGGGGATCAATCGACTGCGATTAAAACCCGGCCCCATCATGTCAACCACGGCATCGGCAATAGCAGGTTCGATAATGGCCGGAACATCCTCGATATTTTTTCCTTTGGCATGGGCTACTCCTGGCCAATCCCCCGGTAAGCCATAATAGTCGAATAGCATCGTAACTGTGCTGCGAGGTTCTTGGTGCAGAAGCGCCTTTAACTCCCGCTGTACTGCGGTAAACTTATTGCCCCCTTTATGCCCCGGCTTACCCACTACCCGAGGATAGAGAAATACCCCCCGGCAACCCAGCTCTGGGGCAAATACCCGCTCAACAATAGCCCGCTCGGTCGGCCCCTCAACCAGAATCAGCACCCTACTCATTGACCGGGCCTCCATCAAAGACATTTTTTTGCCACAGCTCACCTAGCGCAAACGCATTCAGCCACTCCGCCAAGGAGTCGCCATCGAGCCGCCGAAACCGGGAGCAACCCGCTGCACGATCCACCACAATCACCTCTGTCGGTGCAAAGTGGTTGAGTAGCGAGGCCGATTGGGTAGAGACGATAAGCTGAGTCCGCTCGGCGGCATCGCGCAGCACGCCCGCGAGGAGATCAAGCGCAAAAGGGTGGAGTCCAAGTTCCGGCTCATCAATCACTACCATAGAGGGTGGGTGGGGCTGAAGTAGCGCGGTTGTGAGCGCGATAAAGCGAATGGTTCCATCGGAGAGTTGCCACGGCTGAAACGGGTAGGCGGATCCCCGCTGTCGCCACTCCAGGCGCACCATTTCGTTCTCCCCTTGCGCTACCGGCTCCAGCAGAAAGTCATCAAAAAAAGGGGCGATGAGTTGTACCATTTCGCGAATCTGCGCAAGCTGTTTGGGGTACTCGTGCTGCAAGTGGAGCAGAAAGGGAGCGAGGTTAGCGGCATCGGGTTGGAGTTCGCGCCAGTTGCGTAGCGGGTGGTCGCGGCGCATTCCGGCGGTTATGCTGGTGTCGTGAAAGTGGTAGACACGCCAGTTGGCGATTGTCCGATAGAGCCACTCCGCGCCAGGATGATTCCCCCCAGTGGTCGCTGCCCTGCCCCAGCGTTTGAGTTGCGATTCGATAGCGCCGGTATGGTGGTGCGTCCACGCCTCGGTCGCGCCGTGGCGTAGACTCTCCCGCTTGATCATCAGTTGCATCGCCGCCGTTGGCGTGAGGAGCAGTTGGTAGGCACCCTCCGCAAAGCGCAGATCGGCCTCAATCGCCGGTGTCGCTTTGGGCCCGTTAAAGAAGAAGCCATCGGCTCCCCCCTGTTCGGTCACAAAACTGGCCAACCCCTCTTCGGCCATGGCGCGAACCATCCGAAAAAAGGAGATAAAGTTGCTCTTGCCCGATCCATTCGCGCCTACCAACAGGTTGAGTTTGTCCAGTGCTAATCCGTTTAGGGAGCGAATCGACTTAAAACCGCTAATCGAGAGATGATGGAGTGGCTGTTGCATATTTTCTGAAAACTTACTGGTGCGATGTGGGCTTTAGGGTTGTCGCTTGCTGTAGCAGAAGGCAGAGAACAGAGGGGCGAGCAGAGACGGAAAGCAGGTAAAGAAGTGCTAGGTATCCGGTAGCACGGTGTAAGCTTTCACCTCGCCTCTTAGCCTGGCCTCAATCTTTTTTTCTCGCGATTCCAAAACTGATTGGCGCAATATACTCTCTTATACTGCCTCAAATCGCGGTTAGTATAGTACTCACCGCTAGCGAAAAGCCAACCCAATGAGCGATAAAATTTTTAACGAGTTTGGTATGGTATGCTACAAATCGCTATAAAACAATACATTATTAGCAATTTCTTGGGTGATTTTTGCGCTTCTATTGCCCCTGCGGAAGGGTTAAAAGGCAGCAGGGAAGGGGAGTGCGGGGGAGGGGTATCGTTTGGGAAGAGGAGAAGCGTAGATCTCGCCGCTTTGCAGGCGGCATCATCTCTGCGCTTCTCCTGTCGCTTCTCTCTTTGATGTGAGAGAAACTTTTACTGGCCTCTCTTTTGCGAGAGAAACCATTCCTGGAACGGAGTTACCAGGGGCGGGCGGGGTGGCCCATATAGCCACTGGGTCGGTGCGGGTAGGCATATCCGGGGGCGTTACGACGCTCCTCAGCCTGCTCTATCCACGCATTGCGGCGCTCTTCTATCTGCGCCCGCTGTGCTTCGCGCCGCTGCTGCCGCTGCTCATCGCTCATTGAAGGCTCTCCTTGCATCGGGCCGCGTGGCCCGGTGGCGTGATGCGGTAGGGGGGCGAGCAGGGCCGGGCGTTGTGGACGCTGCTGTTCTGCCGGGCGTTGTGGGCGCTGCTGCTCTGCCGGGCGTTGTGGCCGCTGCTGTTCTGCCGGGCGTTGTGGCCACTGCTGCTCTGCTATCCGTTGTGGGCGCTGCTGCTCTGCCATCCATTGTGGCCGCTGCTGCTCTGCCGGGCGTTGTGGGCGCTGCTCGGCCATCCGCTTACGCTGCTCTTCCAGGTAAGCGGCACGCGCTGCCGGGTCGAGCGGCAGTTGTTGCGGGGCAGCATAACTTTGGGGTGCGTATGGATAGGCTGGGTAGGGGTAGGGGCCCCAGGCGGAGGCGGTCATGGCCATCCCGGCAAGGAGAAGACCGGCGAGAAGTCGTTGTGAGCTGTTCATGAGTAAAGGAGTCCAGACGGAAAATTTCAGGAGGGGTAAAGCAAGAAGCCGGGAAAACCCGGCTTCTTTGCGTGTAACGCATCCCTGCGCAAGCAGGTCGATTAGATCAACGTTGCGTTGAACGACAGCGACTTACCTGGCTTCAGCGGCTGGAGCCTGAGGAGCAGGCGGCATGCCGTAGCCGTAAGGGGCACCATAGCCGTAAGGGGCGTGGCCGTAGCCATAAGGTGCGCCATAGCCATAAGGGCCGTAGTAGTATGGGCGGTAGTGGTTATAGCCGCGACCCCAAGCATTGCTGCGCCCGCTCATGTTCATGTTAAAGTCGCCCCAACCGTCACCAAACCAGTCGTTGCCACCCCAGCCGCCAGGGCCGCCCCAACCGGGACCCCACCAAGCGGAGGCGGAGGAGGAGATGGCCAGCAGTGCAGCGACGGAGGCTGCTTTAAGCATTGTCTTCATAGCATATTACCCTTTGGATTTGCGTTTTCAGAGATAGAAGCGGGTACTGCTTGCTCCTGGAACAGTAGAATATTACTGTTTGCTGAAATAGTACAATTGATTTTTTTTATCAAATATAAGATTTTTTGATGAACGAGGCAGTCGGGGTGCGAGGTTCGAGGTTCGAGGTTCGAGGTTCGAGGTTCGAGGTTCGAGGTGCGAGGTTCGAGGT
>SLIM01000167.1 GCA_007135625.1 Gammaproteobacteria bacterium | reverse complement strand
GGGCGCGCTCAACAAGAAATTGGCAATTGAGCGTCGGCTTGAGTTGGTGGCTGACAAGCGGACGATGACGCCAGGCAAGCGCGCCTACAACAAGGAAGAGGACAAGGTGCTTGGCGCTGAGCATCCCCGGGGCAGCGCCAAAAAGGCCAAGGTCGTGAAGCAAACAAATCCCTTCCGCGCAAATGCCCGTGCTGGCAAGGCTTCTCAAGAGGAGCTCCAGCGTCGCCTCGATGCAGGTGAGCGCATCATGAAGTGTGGCCATTGTGGCACGCTCTATCTGAAGACGCACAAGACGTGTGGCCCGGCCAAGAGCAATGTGCGCAAGCCGCCGCCAAGTGCCGCAAAGGCAGTGAGTGACTATGCTGAAGCCGACTTGGAGGCCATGCTTGCCAATGGCAAGGTGAAGCGATGTCAGAAGGAAGGATGTGGCCAGTATTATTTCTCGCGTCATCGCGGATGCGGTGCGAAAAAGCCGGGATCCAAATCGTCTGTGCCGTTGAGAAAACGTGGTCGAGGGGAAGAGGCTGACGTTGAGCAAGGCCTCGCTGCTGGCAGAACGCGACGTGGTAGAAGACAAACGTGGAGCCACTTGCTTGATAGTGGCGACGAGGACGCAGAGTATGGCGGAGAAGCTGATGGTGGTGATGGGGACGCATTTGATCCAGAGGTGGTGGCTAGAGAGGAGGCAAGTGTGCGACAGGTGCAGGCCATTTACGATTATGCCGCTGAGCACGAGCTCCAAGTGAATGCGCGAGTGGAATCCAACGGCAACTGCTTCTTCTCTGCCTGCTCTTTTCAGCTCACTCTCATTGGTCGCGCGGTGCCTGCCGCTCAGATGCGCCAGGAGGTGGTGACGCACGTCCATGAGATGCAGCTGGAGCAGCAAGGCCTCCAGTTGATATTTCAGGAGGCCTCTCATTATGGAGGCCAGCCAATTGGAGATTTGCATGCCTGGGAGGCGTACATGAAGCAGGATCGTGTCTGGGCCGACGAGTTGTGTTTAAAGTCGGCTGCTGACCTCTATCGCATTCAAATCAAGGTGGTGCGAGCGCAGGACGCATCTGATGGAGTGTATGAGACTATTTACGGATATGGTGAGCAAACTATTGTGCTTGGATACACTCTGAGCCGCCACTACTACAGTCTGGAGCCCATGAGCAAGAGAAAAAAGAAGAAATAAAGGCAGAATATTTATTATCGAAGCTTTTTTCTCGCGTCACTCTGAGCAATATTGATGCGCTGAAGCTCCTTGGTGGCAATCAGCTCCGCGGAAAACTTTTGCTGCACCACAGACTTGATAATCTGCGCAAGGTCACCAGGATAGCGCGAGCGCAGCTTTTTCGGCTCCTCGGAAATGCGCTGAGCATACACCGCCTGTTCTTAAGAGAAGCTTGCGCTTGGAATGCGAGCAGGGTCCACCTTGTCGCGCTTGCTGAAAGCCTTGAGCAAATCGATGAGAGCAGCGTTGGCTTTGTCGGATTGACAAATCTTTTGAATGACCATCACAAGATCATCAACGTGACGGTATCTGAGGTGCCTGAACTCGCACGGCAGCCTCAACTTGCGCTCTTGCTCCCACGACATCTCGGCCTTCTCGTGGTGAGCCGACACAAACTTCCCGGGCTCTTCCCTGGCACGCTTCGATGAGTCTGACATCTTCCCTTTCTAACATGACGAGTGTGAGAATTGAGAAGAAGCGCTTGTAGAGAGAACAAGAAAAGAAAAAAAAGAGGCGCAGCGAAAAAAAAAAGCACACGGGCGATACTGCACGGCACGTGAAGGTCGTTAGCGGATGCACATGTGCTGTATGTACAAGATGCGAGACGTCTTTGAGGAACGCAAGCCCGGGACGGACAGCGGTGAAGATTTTTTCTCTCTCGCCCACCCAGATTGACGTCTGGGGGGATGACACGGAGACAAACTTCAGCACACATCATGAGCAATGTTTATGACTTGCCTTTAGTACAAAAAACTGGGATTGAAGGCGACCCTCCACAGAGAAAAACGCTTATCTGTTTTGGTGGGACTGCCCCCTTAAAGGCAAATGACTCTTTTGTTTTTTTCAAAAACTCGCCCAGTCGGCCAGTCCAGTCCACGCAGCTCGGCGATTTCACCGACATTCCGACACAAATTAAAAGCCCCCAGACTCTGTGAGGGTCTTGCCATGGGTGTATCATAGGAGCTCTCGCGGCCAAATGGCGTGCGCCACCGGTCTAGGCGGTGCTGGCGCCCTCGACTCGCGTCTCATAATGTCCTCATATCTACTTCGCCTTCTCTATGTCAGCCGTAGTCATGGCACATGATGTATGCTTCCTGAGCGAGAATTCCGCTGCCGGGCCAAGGGTAGCCGTTTTTTTGCTTTGCCCTTTTTTTCTTTTCTTTCTGTTTTCTCTCTCAGGGTTCTTTTGCTTCTCGTGATGTGCACGCGCCGGGAGTCCACTACGACCTGGTACCGTGTCCACCATGATGATTGGTTCTGGCTGGCGCCTCTTGCCCCACACCATGACGGTGACCTCAGGCTGGCAGAGTGTGGGACATTATGATTTCTTCTCTCATGATACTGAGCTCGCACTTCTATTTAGTTTCTCAATTCTTTGCGCTTTCTTGGCGCTTGGGCTTGAATCGTCGGCTGTTCTTCTTGGAGGAGACGGGGTTGATTGTGATTCCTTCCATCTCGAATTCAGCCTCTAGTGGACCTCCTGGCCATCTTCCCACAGAATAAAGCGTCCTTCACCTGGTCCAAGCGTCATGAGTCTTGGCTTGCATGCATCTCAGCCTCGGGAGGGGCGGACACAGCATCATGAGGCTCTAAGGCAGTGGTGAGCGTCGAGAGACACGTGGTAAACGAGGGGGAAGTCAAGAGGGAAGAAAAAAAAGAGAAAGAAGAAAAAAGAAAGAAAACGACCTCCATCCTCCTGGCGCACGCGTTTGGAGCCCAAGATATCATTAGACAACATATGAAGGGCACCTATACCGCTTCTTAGCGAATTTTATTTGTGTCGGAATGTCGGACGATTCGCGGGGCTGCAAAAGTATCAATAATCAATTGAATTCAGTGACTCCAATAGGGGGCTATTAGGTTAATAGGATAGGATTAGGACAGATTGGGCAAATCCCCTACTCCTACTAAAGATAAATAGGGCCTCAAAAAAGGCCAAAACTCCTAATAGGGGGGCCTTCATTTTTTTCTTTTTGAGGGCTTCTGGGGCTCCATACAATCGAACAACCCCTTCTCTGTCATCTTGGCACGGGTTTTGACGTTTGAGGAGACCAGCAGAGTGGCCTCCATCGTCTTCGCTGACATGTTGGACCGTCGATCTCCCGAGAGGTACTCTGCAGAGGACCTTCAAGGACTCGCTTCCACCCTTGTGCTTGAAACGAATCCGCTTCCCACACTTCACCTTCACACCCAATGGAGAGTTGAGCATGACCTGGAGACGGAGAGAAAAAGAAAAGGAATAAAAAAAGAAAAAAAGGAACTCCGTTACCTCACACTTTACGAAGTCGCCGTCCTCGGTAACATGAGCCCATGCGTAAGAGGTACGCGCGCGCTTGCCAGTCTTCTTCTTCTTCTTCTCTTCTTCGCTCTCCTTCGCCTCCTCGTCTTTTTCCTCTTCCAAATCACTCATTTTACCCTACTTATCGCAGTAGGGCCCCTATTAGGACAAAAAATACCGAAAATCCTATAGAGGACCTAATAACACGTCCCCTATTGGAGTCACTGGGCGGCGGTCGGCGGAAAAGTAATGCCAATGGTGGGTCGAAGCGCAAGAAAAGCAAAGTGGCGCGCCCACCCAAGACACCGGTCACGAGGTCATTTTACATGGGGAGTTTTGTC
>SLIM01000107.1 GCA_007135625.1 Gammaproteobacteria bacterium | reverse complement strand
GAGGCGATTGGGCAAATTACCTAAAGTCTAATGCGCTAATCTATCGAGAGTGGGAGACCACAAGAGACCCAGCAACTCTATAGATCGTAGCAAGACCATACAGCCCCCGCGCTATAAGCCAAATTAGCGACAAAATGGAGAAGAACAGCGGAGTTTAGCAGAGAGCCATCCTAGACAAAAAAGAGATATTATGCGCACACAACCGAAATGCCCCATCCCCTGCAACCAACCCTCCAGAAGCGGCGGAGAGTTGCACAACCTCACCGAGGTACACCTCAACCGCAGACCCGCTGGCGATAACCCCTTCACCCGGCGCTGTAACCGCTGGCCGGAGCGCACAACCGCCACCCCCAAGGCTTTGGCGGCCTCCCTCCCGCCACGTCGCAACGTGACGCTTTTTGTCACTTCATGCCAACTCAGGCGTATCTTTTAGCCGCTCTGCGAGCCGATTCGATGCACTTGTAACTCCCGGCGGCGCTCCGCGATCCAAAAGTTTCTCTTTCAAAATCAATTTGATAAAAAGTTATCCCATGATCCAGCGGGACAGAGAGCGAGGACTGGCACAGCACCTGCAATTAAGTACCCAGCCAAACCCGAACAGGGTGTTTGAGCCGGGTCTCTCTCGCAGGTCGCCACGAGGTTCGCTGCGGCGAGAGGCAACAACCGCTTACTATGTCACTCTCTACTAGGAGAAATCTCATGAAAAAGACACAACAGGGCTTTACCCTTATCGAACTGATGATCGTGGTCGCGATTATCGGTATTCTGGCCGCTATCGCTATCCCGGCCTACCAGGACTACATCTCCAAAACACAGGTTAACCGTGCGTATGGTGAAATCTCTGCCCTGAGAACGGCTGTTGAGGAGAAGTTGACTCGTGGTATAGAGACAACGCAGTGCGAAAATACAGGCGCCAACCCTGAGGTAGGTATTGGGTTTACTACCTCCGGTATCTTGGATTGCGACGCTGACATTGATAATGTTGGAGCTGGCTTTATTAGTGCCACACTGGAGGGTGATGCTTCTGCGGGAGTTAGAGGTACAATAATCACACTAACTCGTGACGAAGTGGCTGGCAGTTGGTCATGTGCGGTAGATGGTTCTGAGGCTGCGGCTTTTAAGCCTGCCTTCATACCAACTGGGTGTGCTGCTGCTGATGATCCTGACGGGGATGATTAGTAGTGATGCTTGACCACTTAAAGTATCTCTAGGAGTCATCCTGCTTAAAGAGGGAGGGGTTTACCCCTCCCTTTTTTTGTTTCTTAATTCACTCGTTTTGACATAGTAACTTTTAGTTTAGAGGCTACACATAAGGCCGGCCAACTTCTTCCGTTTCGTAGCCAATCGCCTCAAAATACCCAATAGAATTAAATGCATACATGCTTCGCTAGCGTGGACTATGTTAATGCGTAGAAAATTACTACAAAAATTTCAATTAAATGCTCCTCGCCCATCTAACCCTCTTCCTCTCCGCCTTCCTCGCCGCAACCCTGCTGCCCCTCTCTTCGGAGCTGGTGCTATTGGGGCTGCTGGCTGCGGGCTATCCTGCGTTGTCGCTATGGCTGGCGGCGACGGCGGGAAATGTTTTGGGTTCTCTGGTCAACTGGCTGCTGGGCCGTTACCTCCTCCATTTTCAGGGGCATCGCTGGTTTCCCGTCTCAGCGGCGGCGCTGGAGCGGGGAGCGCGTCACTTTCAGCGCTACGGGCGCTGGTCGCTGCTGTTTGCCTGGTTGCCGGTGGTGGGGGATCCTTTGACCCTGATTGCGGGGGTGTTGCGCACTCCGCTGCTGCCGTTTCTCCTCTTGGTGACGCTGGGGAAGGGGGGGCGCTATGCGGTGTTGATTGTGCTGGGTGGGGGGGATGGTGGGTAATTTTTAAGGGGTAAGGTTTGCTTGGCGAGTGGGTGCGATGGCTTGGGTCTGCGTGGTCTCTCGCTCTGCAAGCTGTGGCGTTGTCGGGTATACTGCAAGCCGTGCTTGCTGGGTAGGTGTTTTCAAGTTGAGATGGGTAGCGAGGTGAATCCGCAGGTTGGTAGAAGCCTATGCGAACCCAACGACGACGGCGCTTATGGGCGTGGTCTGTTGGGGTTTCTAACGTCACCCCAATCTACGCGCTTGAATCTCGAATTTCGAATCTCGAATCTCGCACCTAGCATTGTTGGGGTTCCTTGCGTCACCCCAACCTACGCGCTTGAATCTCGAACCTAGCATTGTTGGGGTTCCTTGCGTCACCCCAACCTACGCACTCGAATCTCGCGCCTCGAATCTCGCACCTCGAATCTCGAATCTCAAGACCTACACTTCAAGCAATCGATCTAAACTCTCTGCACTCAGAATCGCTGCCGTCCACGCATCCAGTTGCTCGCTATCGGCCTTCGCTAGGCGCTCCTCGACCCATGACGGAACCTCCCCAAACTTCAGTTGAATTAATTTTTTGAGGGTGCGCTGCTGGCCTTCTTCTCTTCCCTCTTCTTTCCAGTATTCTGCTATAGTAGTCATTGATTTGTCACTCCTATCACTCAGTGCATGGGTTACGGCCTGTCGCAGCTCCTCGGGGGTGAGGCGGTCGGTGCTGGTGACCTGGCTGAGGTAGCGCAACAGGGTGTGGATAAAGTCGAGTCCGCTGCTATCCTCGTTCAGTTCCCGCAGGAGTGCGAAGATTCCCGGTAGCCGCTCGCGCAGTTGGTTGTCGAAGATATGCTTGAGCAGCAGCAGGGCGACCCGAAGGATCACCGCCCCTTTAAGCTCCTCATCGGTGTATTTGCTGAGATCGACCAGATGGTAGCGAGCGTGGGGGATATACGCCTTCAGCTCGGGAGCCTTGGCGACGGTCTCGGCAAACTCCTGGGCGATGTTCCAGGGTTTGGCACCGTGATAAAAGACCAGCGGCAGGATCACTGGGAGTTTACCCCTATTGCCCTCGCTGCGCCACTGCTCCCAGATCTGCAAGCGGTAGCGCATCAGGTCGAGGTTGATGCGATACTCTGGGTAGCTTTTATGCTCAAACAGCAGGTGAATATAGCCCGGTTTGCCGCTGTGGAGCTGGATACGGTAGAGCAGGTCGTTGGCATGTCCCTGCAAGGCGCTGTCGATGAACTGATCTTTCTCGGGTTGTAGCTGTCGCCAGTCGATGAGTGCGGCTACTTCGGGTGGTAGATAGCGCTGCAAGAACTCGCGGGCCACTTCGCTGCGTCCGAAGATGGTCTTGAAAAAACGGTCATGGGGGTTGTTGAGTTGGGTCACAGTGAGGCTCTTGGAGCGTTGGCTAGGGAGATGGCAGTACAGTGGGGTCACAAGACCCTGGAGCGATCAGTATACCTCTCATTGAAGGGGCGGAAAACCTTTTTTCTCACCTTTCTTTTCGTGGTCAAGCGTGTGGGGTGATCCGCTACGTTGGTTGCTATGTGCTGCTAACCTACGCACTACGCACTCGAATCTCGAATCTCGAATCTCGAATCTCAAGACCGCCAGGGCTTAGCGCACGCATCCATCGGAATAGATTTCAAGATTGATTAGCTGCGTAAAGGCTTGATGCTTTGATTTTCCGAAATTAAACTCTTTTGCATGATGAGAAACAACCGAGCAGGCCTTTCTTGCGATGACCATCCAATGAGTGTGATCAATATTGTTAATAATATACGGGTGGTGACTGGTTATTATGAACTGCAAATTGCGCTTTGCAGATACAATGCTGTTTGTCAATTCATCAATGCAATTAATGCCTAGACTGTTTTCAAACTCATCTATTAATATTAATGTAGAGTCTGAGCAAAGATAAAGCT
Organism: Gammaproteobacteria bacterium; assembly: GCA_007135625.1. Taxonomy (GTDB): domain Bacteria; phylum Pseudomonadota; class Gammaproteobacteria; order Chromatiales; family Chromatiaceae; genus SLIM01. The sequence continues at coordinate 59 of SLIM01000107.1, read as the reverse complement.
CAGAGATGTGCATTAGAGTTCTGTACATTCCTGATGATATTTTTGTTTCGTCTATCCAG
>SLIM01000333.1 GCA_007135625.1 Gammaproteobacteria bacterium | reverse complement strand
TTCCCAGCGCCGCCCCCACCTTTAACCACATTTCCTTTCCACGGTCGTCCCTGTAGCGCTCAGGGTACTTGATAATAGACGCTTCGGTTTGGAGTTCAAACCCATCCAAAACCACTTTGCTGGCGGTGGCCATAATCTCCTGGGTTCGTTGTACAGTTGCTTCAATATCAGCAATTGGTGCCTCAATCATGATCGCATCATGTATAGAGGCGCAAACTTTAATACCTTCTTCTACGGCGGCAATGATAGCCAGGCGCAGCATTTCCGCACCGTTGCCTTGCATAGGAAAATTTCGTAGCATACGGGGGTTGACTTCGCACCCGACATGAATATACCATCCCAATACAGTCCATAGCTTCCCGTGCAACAAAGCGAAATCCTGGATACCATCAGACCATTTCCAGAAAACCGGATATGTTTCTTTGTGGATTCGCAGGAGTTCCCGCGCTTCCGGAATCGTGATATTGACTTTTTTAGCCAAGCTTTCTGGCCCCATTCCGTACTGGACAGCCAAAACGCAGGCTTTAAATCTTTCTCGGGTTACTTTGTGACTGTCTTTCGTGGCTTCCGGTGGTGCGGCACCAGCCTGTTTGGCAAGGGCCAGGTAGGGGTCTCCCGACGAATAAGCTTCTTGCATTTTTCTATCCCCCGACAGAGCTGCTGCAATACCGAATTCTTGTTGTGACCAGTCCAGGTATGCAATGGCCTGGCCTGGTCCGGGTTTTATCAGGCTGCGGATCCAGGTAGCTGGTCCAAAAATATAACGGCTGCTGCTGGGTTGGTTCCTACCCGTGCGCGAGCTAAAGGGGGAAAGCAAGCATCTGTTACGGTCATCAGAACCTACGGGTAAATCATTTAATCTCAGCTGTCCCAGAGTATAACGGAGCTCCTTCAGTGGATGCAGCTGTGGAAAGGCTCTGGACATATCTCGGAAAGTCTCATCTCGCAGATCCAATTTCCCAGATGGCAACATGGGCCAAGGAATCTGGTTTCTAGCCAGGTAATCCTTGAATCTGTCCATTTTAAAAACTTGCTTATCGTAGACTTGAAATGCTCTATCCACGTTTTCCACAAGTTCTTCCTTAATTTTGTCCCAATTCTCCCGCAGGATGCGCAAGACTTCATTATCAATAGGAATACCGTTATACTCCATCTGAGCTACAGCTGCCATATACTGGCCACGAAGAAGAGCCCGGGGAATGTCCAGGTCTTTCTCCATGGCAAAAAGGAGTTTCTCTAGGGCTAAGACATCATTCTCACAATAATCTAGAATTAATTCTCGCTCTTCTGGCGACCAGGGCGGGCCTTTCATGACGAGGTTACGCATGCTTCCCTTTTCATCGCCTGCCATGCCTGGGATTCCGTGATACTGTAGTGCTCCCAAGAGCCCACTCCCCGCAATTGTGGGGAGACCATTGGTCATATTCCTAAACTCCGTAAATAAGTCCAGTATGTTGACTGGGATAGGCCAGTTGAGAGTCAGGTGGCAACCAATTTCTGCGCTGGCGTAATAGGCGACATAGAGATCTTTTTCGTCGGATGGGACGGCAGAAAGGGGATTTCTGCCGTCCCATAGCCACTCCTTAATTTGATTACCACATACCAACTCTTTGGCTACCAAACAAACTGGTTGTTGGCGCTCCCCCGGCAAAGCGATATACTCAAAATCAACCACCCAGATTCTCCGATAAGCTGCCAGATTTTCGCTCAAAGTGTTCATCAAATTTCCCCTCTCAACCTTTTGAGAACAGGATGATCTGGGCTATCGATGATGTAGTGTTTGAATGAGATATTGATGATCTGCTCCATCGTTAAATCCGGCCATTCCGGCTTTCCCAAGTCGCCCAAAGGAGTAAAGATGTCATAGGCGCCCAAATGCATGTTGGGTGCCACCCTGATCCAATCTTTCTGAGCCCGGGTTACGGCTTCCAATGCAGATTCATGCCAGGGATTCAATTTACCGTCAGCACCGGGTAAGTTCACTGGCCAGATGAAAAATACACCCTGCTTGCTAATGGCACAGAATAGCTTCATGCCTTTGAATTCACCAGAGAACTCAGGATACAGCTTGGGATGGACGATATAAGTTTCCTGCTCTTCCTTAAGCACGAGGGCTCCTACGGTAAGCTGGAAACTTGGATCAGGATTGACTCGGACAAACCATTGCCGGGCGGGCTTCCGGATAGGGATATTTGTGATGATTTTCTTCACGCCGGCTAGTTGGTCGAAACTCTGATCCATTTTGAGATCATCCAGGTTGAAACCCAGGAATTGATTCTGTGGAGGCATTTCCTCCCAATCAGCTTTTCCAGTTAAATCTCCATTGTTCATGAATGCTCACCTCCTATCTCTTAATTTTCCTTTCTCAACATTTCAGCTTTTCATAAACATTACGCATCATGTCGCCAACCACCTGGAAGGGATTTGCCACCATTTCGAATGAATTCAAGCAACTGACTTTCCTCTACCCTTAATTGTCTGCCAAGATGAGTGTGGGGGATAAGATTTTGCCTTATGAGGTCATAAACTCTGGCTGTAGGGACACGTAAAAGCTCAGAAACTTCTTGAATAGTGAGTAAGCGCATTAACACCACCTCCAGATCCATTCTACCAAGTAAAAATAAATAAAAAAACGGAGTTTAACAGAACTCCGTTAAGTTACGTATTATATTTTGATACTATTTTATTCTTGTCTTGGCCTTCCAGCTTTTCCTGGTTTGCGAAGTGTTATTCCTAATTCTTTAGCCGTATTTTTAATAGCCCTCGACACATTTTCACGGGTTACTCCGGCCTTTTCAGCTATCTTTACCTGACTCCATTTACCAACTTGATAGAGGGCAAGCCATTCAAGGTGTTGTGAAATATGACCACTCCTGGCGCGTCTTTTAGGCATTTCTTTCCAGCCAATTTCTTTATAAAGTCCCTTGATATGATTTTTATATGCTTTTATCTCATGGGATAAACGCTGATCAAACATTTTTTCAGTTTCTGCCCAAGGATTCCACGGCGTTAATTCTAACGGCGTCTGTTTGGGTATTCTATGTATCATACCCATAGGTAATCGGTAAATGATACCCTTCCAACTGGGTTTACCCTGCCAAGTAGACAACATAGCGCAAGCTAAGTCAAGAGCCCAGTCAGAATCTAAGTTCCACTTTCCTCCCCACTGTCTCAATATTTTAAGAAAGTGTTTTGATTCAGCTTTATTAGTATTTGTGATGTCTTTTAATTTATAAGGTTGATATGATTGTTTGTTATATGTTCTCTGATAAATAGGGAAAACCTCATCTGCGAGTGATGAAAAAGCTTCAGGCACGACACGCTCTATTGCGAAATAAAATTCAGCTCTGAAGTAAGCTTCGGGATCAGCAACAAATCTTGAAGCAGATGCTCCCTTTTTCTTTACTAGTCTTTTGTATTCGTGCCTCAAAAAACTGTCTAAAGGAAATTCTTGCTTTACATCTATATTATCTTTTTTATTCATACTTTTTTCCTTAACATTTTCTTTTATGAGTTACTTTGTTGATTTGTTTATAACATTCCATGACTTAAACAAGTTTTAATACAGGTTACGGGCCATTTATCAGTTTCTCCTTGATAGGATATTGATTAAAGTACTTTAAGGACTTTTTAAGTGTAAGTTATCTAAGCAATATTTTGATTTAGCAGCAGATACAATATAGATACTTTTGTGTGCGATTTGTGTGCGAACTCAGCCAAAAATAGTAAAATTCATAAAACCTGGTCAATAAATACAATATCATATTTATCCCGATAAAACAATGCTTGAAGGGGGTTAAGACAATTCAAGAAAACTCCTAACAATGTACTCTAAAGTCTAGAG
>SLIM01000055.1 GCA_007135625.1 Gammaproteobacteria bacterium | reverse complement strand
TCCTCCAGGGGGAAACGGAAGATCAGCTCCTCAATTTCGCGTTCGGTAATGCGGGTTGCTGCCGAGAGTTCTTTGTGTTCGTCATCCTTGACATCATCCACCTGCATCAGGAACGGGTTATTGAGTCCAGCTTCGACACCGACGCGATTTTTTATATCGAATAGCCGTTTCCGCAGCTCACCCTGAAGACGGCGCATGAAGACTTCGTACTCCAACCAAGGTTCGGCGGCGCACAGGTCGATGAGTTTGATGAACTCCTGAATCTTGCCATCCGCCTTGCGAAACAGAAGCTGGCGCTTGCCATGTAGCTCCTCGATCTGTTCTCGGTGCTCTGCGATATGCTCTTCATCCTCCATGTCGTGATGGACATGCTCCGAAAGGGAGATTAGGCGTGAGAGAAAAATCTTGATTCGCTGTCGTTCTGCCTCGCCAAAGTGCGCTAGCTCGGAGGGGTTGATGGTGCGAATCCGCTTCTTCATCGCCTCCCGCTCTTCGGGAGAGAGCAGTCGTATCTCTTTGCCGTCCTCTTTGGGTATCAGTTCGAGTTCCATAGGCCTATCTGTGCTTCTTGCGTGGAATATGGTTGATGAATTGGCGTATAGTGTGCGGGAAGAGTTACGGCCCGACCCAGCCAGTATAGAGGGGCGAGGGGGGGTGGTAAAGACTTCTAAAATGATTGTTTTTAACGGAGTTCCCGGCAGAACTCTCAATGGGGTGAATAGTCGTATCTATTTTGGTGTATATTGATCGCCAAGATTGCTCTAAAATTGCTCACGGAGTGCGGCATGTAGTGGACAGCGTCGCAGTTGTTCAAGTATTCTTGGTACGATTCTCAATTTCGCCGGGTTTTTGCACTGTACCCCGGAGCGATGGACCGCTTGGTGCCCGTCAGGCCCTGCCGTAGCGGCTGGGTTGTAGGGTTTGTGGTGGGGAAACCTGCCCGAGCCAGTCCCCCACAGGGAGACGACTAGAGCCATTCGTGTACCCTCTTGAAGAGCGGGTTCAGCGCCCACTGCGGGTCTCGTTTGGTGTTGTTTCAGGCAGCGCATCGTACTGTACCACAGAGAAAAATTCATGGGCTTACACTATTGGCATCAGTCGATGGAAACGGGGCTTCCAACCATCGACGATTACCACCGGAAGCTGGCGGAGTATCTCTCCGACCTTGAGAATGCGATGGCCGACGATAATCGCCCATTTATTGGGGCAATGATTCTTGAGATCATCGAACATCTGGAGGCGACTTTTCCATACGAAGAAGAGGTTATGCGGGAGTTTGACTACCCGATGGTCGAAGATCATATTCGGGTGCATGAGAGCTTCATCAACCGCCTGCGCACCTACAGCGAGCGCCACAGTCGAGGCGAGGATATCTCGCGCAAGCTGACCTACGACATCAAGATCTGGTTGACCAACCATATTCAGTTACAAGATGGTAACTACGCCAAATTTATCAGTGATAAAAAGCGTGGTAAAGGCCCTCTTGGTTGGGTGCGACGGTTGCTGGGGGCGACCTGATGCCGCTTTTTCTACCCCTGGCAGGCATCGGATAACTGCCGCCTGATCGAACCCAAAGCGCTCTGTCAGGATGTTGGCTTGCGGCGTGGAGGTGATCCCCCTTAGCGTGACGAGAGATCCAAGCAAGATGAGTAACCGTAATCGAGTAGCCGTGATCCAGATGGCCTCTAGCCCCAACTTGGGGGCTAACCTGCTGGAGGTGGAGAAGCTGGTGGGGGAGGCCGTGGAGGGCGGGGCCGGGCTGGTGGTGCTGCCGGAGAACTTCGCCTTTCTCGGTCTCCACGACCGCTCGACCCTAGAGCATATTGAGCTACCCGGGAAGGGGCCGTTGCAAGGTTTTCTCGCCCAGTTGGCCGAGCGCCATGGGATCTGGCTAGTCGGCGGTACCATTCCGCTGCTCTCCTCGCAACCAGACAAAATGCGGGCGGCCTGCTTGGTGTTTAACGCCGCCGGGGAGCAGGTGGCACGCTATGATAAGATCCACCTCTTCGATGTCCATCTGGTAGAGACCAATGAACACTATCGGGAGTCAGCGACGATTGAGCCGGGGGATCAAGTGGTGGTGGTCGATTCTCCTTTTGGTCGGCTGGGGCTGGCGGTCTGTTACGATCTGCGCTTCCCGGAGCTGTTTCGCAAGCTGACCCAGCAGGGGGCCGAAGTTTTTCTGCTTCCCGCCGCCTTTACCCGCATCACCGGAGCCGCTCACTGGGCCTCGCTGTGCCGCGCCCGAGCGATTGAGAACCTCTGCTATATGGCCGCTGCTGCCCAGGGTGGTTACCATAAGAGTGGGCGTGAGACCTACGGCCACAGTATGGTGGTCAGTCCGTGGGGCGAAGTGCTGGGTGAGCTGCAACGCGGCTCTGGGTCGGCGAGCGGGGTGATCGATCTGGAGTATTTGCATACCCTGCGGCGTAACTTTCCCTCGCTAGAACATGGTCGGATTGATTGTGTCTAGGAGAGGTGCGACCCACAGCGGTACGCCGAACGGTCTACTCGGCATTCTGCACCTTGCTCTCATAACCGACTGAGCTGAGGCAACCATTGTGTTTTCCATAGTTGTAGCAGTAAGAGATAATCCCTTTTTTAATTCATGTATTGCAGAGAGGTACGGAATATGGGGTCTAAAATGGCTTTTCAGGTGCGGGTGATTTGCCCATTGAAATTATGAGTCACGGCCCGGTACTGTTCGATCTGGTCGGTCCCGAACTCCTCCCGGAGGAGCGGGAGCGGCTGCTTCACCCTGCGGCAGGGGGGGTGATACTGTTTGCCCGCAACTACCGTGACCCGGCCCAGTTGCAGGCTTTAGTCGCGGCCATTCATGCGGCTCGTCGCCCCTCGCTGCTGGTCGCGGTCGATCAGGAGGGGGGGCGGGTGCAGCGTTTTCAGGAGGGGTTTACCCGTCTTCCCCCGGCCGCCTGGTTCGGCCAGCTCTACGACCGGCGTGGCAAGGAGTGCTTTCCTCAGGTGGAGGCGGTGGGTTGGCTGATGGCTGCCGAGCTGCGCGCCGTTGGGATCGACTTCAGTTTTGCCCCGGTTCTCGATCTCGGGCGTGGACTCGGCAGCGTGATCGGTGACCGCGCCTTGCACCGCAAGCCGATGGTGGTGGCCGAACTGGCTCATGCCTGGATGTGCGGGGTGCACGCCGCCGGGATGGCGGTGGTTGGCAAGCACTTTCCCGGCCACGGTGGAGTCGCCGAGGACTCCCACCTAGAGCTACCTCAAGATCCCCGCCACTTGGAGGATCTCCTAATGGAGGATCTGCTGCCTTTTCAGCGGATGATCGACTATGGAATGGAGGCGATTATGCCCGCCCACCTGATCTATCCCCATTGCGCCCCTGAACCGGCGGGCTTCTCCCCCTTCTGGCTGCAGCAGATTTTGCGTCAGCGGATGGGCTTTGCCGGGGTGATCTTTAGCGATGATCTGAGCATGGCGGCGGCTGCGGAGGGGGGGAGCTATCCCCAGCGTGCTCGTGCCGCGCTTGCGGCGGGGTGTGATATGGTGTTGGTGTGCAACAACCCGGAGGGGGCCGCCCAGGTGCTGCATGAATTGGTCGATTATGTCGATCCCGTCGCTCATACCCGGCTGGTGCGCATGCATGGGCGTAAAACGTATGGCCGCCACGCCCTGCGCCAGGAGTCGCGCTGGCAGCAGGCGGTGCGGGTGATCGCACGTTATGCGCAGAATCCCGCTCTGGATTTGGATTTATGAATCGCGAGATTCTAGGGGTTAAGGGTTAAGGGTTAAGGGTTAAGGGTTAAGGGTTAAGGGTTAAGGGTTAAGGGTTAAGGGTTAGGGGTTAAGGGTTAGGGGTTAAGGGTTAAGGGTTATATGAG
>SLIM01000290.1 GCA_007135625.1 Gammaproteobacteria bacterium | reverse complement strand
TCGAGCACTCAAGATTCAAGAAGAGGTTCTCGGCCCCAACCATCCCGATACCGTCAACAGTTTGAACAGTCTTGCTGTGCTACGTCAAATCGCCGCTGACTACGCCGAAGCGGAACTGCTCCTGCGTCGGGTGTTGAAAATTGTCGAGCAGACGATCGGTCTCGACCATCCCGATACCGCAATCATTCTAAACAATCTAGCCGAACTGCTACAGCGCACTGGACGCTACGCCGAGGCCGAGCCGCTCTTGCGCCAAGCGTTGGTGATTGATGAGCAGACCTTTGGTCCGAACCATCCCGACACCGCTGCTAGTCTGCATAATCTGGCCGAACTACTACGCACTACCGGCAATTACGCCGAAGCCGAGTCGCTTTTGCGTCGTGCATTAGCAATCTTTGAGGAGTCGCTTGGTTACAGCCACCCTACTACCACCAAGAGTCTGAACAATCTAGCTCTCTTGCTACAGACCACCGCTCGTTACGCTGAGGCTGAACGGCTCTTTCGCCGGGCGCTAGCCGCGCGGGAAGCGTCGCTCGGTTCCGACCATGCCAGTACCGCCACCAGCCTGAGCAATCTGGCCGGACTGCTAGAGACCACCGGTCGCTATGCTGAGGCCGAGCCGCTCTATCGCCGGGCGCTGTCAATAGACGAAGAAGCCCTCGGTCCTGACCATCCCGATACCGCCGCTAACCTGAACGCTCTGGCCGGACTGCTAGTAATCACCGGTCGCTATACCGAAGCCGAGCCGCTCTATCGCCGAGCGCTGGCAATTCAAGAAAAGGTTTTCGGTTCCGATCATTCCGATACTGCCACCACCCTGAGCAATCTGGCCGGGCTGTTATACACCACCGGTCGCTACGCCGCAGCCGAGGTGCTGCTGCGCCGAGCGCTGGCGACTGTCGAAGAGGCGCTTGGTCCCAACCACCCATCGACCGCAGTCAACGTGAACAGTCTGGCCACACTGCTAGAGGCCAAAGGTCGCTATGCCGAAGCCGAACCGCTTTACCGTCGAGCGCTAAAGATTCATGAAGAGGTATTTAGCCCCAATCACCCCTCTACCGCTACCAGCCTGAACGCTCTAGCTGGAATACTACACACTACCGGTCGTTACGCCGAAGCCGAACCGCTCCTGCGCCGGGCGCTGGCGGTTGTGGAAAAGGCCCTTGGCCCCGATCATCCCAATACTGCCACTAACCTGAACAATCTAGCCCTATTGCTGCAGGCTACCGGTCGCTATAGCGAGGCGGAACAACTCGATCGTCGGGCGCTCGCAATTCGGGAGGAGGCGCTTGGTCCTAACCATCCTGAGACTTCCAGCAGCCTAAACAATCTGGCCAACTTACTACGCATTACCGGTCGCTACACCGAGGCCGAGCCACTCTTGCGACGAGCGCTAACGATTGACGAAGCGACCTTCAGCCCCGACCACCCTGCTGCTGCCACGAGCCTCAATAATCTAGCCGAATTGCTACGCGCCACGGGTCGCTATGCCGAGGCCGAACAGCTCTATCGTCGGGCGCTAGCGATTGACGAGAAGATTCTCGGCCTTGACCATCCATCTACTGCACGCAGCTTGAGCAATCTGGCCCTATTGCTACAGGCTACCGGTCGCTACACTGAGGTTGAATTTCTCTTGCGCCGAGCGCTGACAATCGAGGCAGAGACCGTCGGTCTCGAACACCCTAATACTGCTCGAGGCCTAAACAATCTGGCCCTATTACTACAAGCTACCGATCGCTATGCCGAGGCGGAACCGCTTTATCGTCGGGCACTAGAGATTCAGAAAAAGGTACTTAGCTCTGACCATCCCGATACTGCTACCAGCTTGGTTAACTTAGCCTCGTTGCTGCAGAATATCGGTCGTTATACCGAAGCCGAGCCGCTCTATCGCCGGGCGCTGGCAATTGATGAAGATGCGCTCGGCCCCAACCATCCCAACACCGCCATCAGCCTGAACCATCTAGCCGAATTGCTACAAGCAACCAACCGCCCCACCGAAGCCGAACCCTTGCTACTACGCGCCACCCACATCGGGCAGTTTGCGGGTGATCCTAGTCTGGCATGGAACACCCAAGGCCATTTAATGAGTTTTTACCAAAACCAAACACCCCCCCTCCCCACCCTCGCCATCTACTACGGCAAAAAAGCCATTAAAACCCTGCAACAGGTACGCAGCGAAAACGAGGCGATGAGTGCCGAGGAGCGTAAGGCCTTTTTGAAGACCGTTGAGAAACACTACCACACCCTGGCCGATCTACTCATCGACCAAGGACGGCTACCCGAAGCACAGCAGGTGTTAGCCATGCTCAAGGAGGAGGAGTATTTTGAGTATATCCAGCGTGACACCCGTGCCAATCTCCTCAGCCACGCCATCGCCCTGACCGCCACCGAGTCGCGCTGGTATCGCGCCTACCAGGAGATCAGCGAACCGTTGTGGAGGCTTGCCAGCGAGCGCCGCGAGCTAGAGCGTAAGAAGGAGTTCGGACTCCTCAATGCCATTGAAGAACAGCGCCTGGCAGCGCTTCGGGAGGAGCAACAGCAGCTTGGCGAGCGTTTCCGCCAGTGGCAGCAGGATCTCAAGGTCGCCTTTGTCGCCCTGGAGGAGGATGCCGAGCGCCGACTGGCCGAGCGTCGGGCGCTGGAAGAGTCGCTATTGCAAGCGGTGAGCCTGGTCGAGGAGGGGGTCGCACTGGTGCAGACCGTCACCCTGCCGGAACGCTTGACCCTGCTGGTCACCACCCACGACCGCCGCGAGGCCTACCGTATCGCAGTAGCCCAGCCGGAACTCAACCGAGCGGTGAATGATTTTTACCGACAACTCAACCACTACGGTGCCGAAGCGGAGCTGCGCACCGCCGCCAAGCCGCTCTATGACTGGTTGATCGCCCCCATCACCGCACACCTCAAAGAGTCCGAGGTGCGCCACCTGATGTTCTCCAGCGACGGCATCCTGCGCTACCTCCCCAAGGCCGCGCTCCATGATGGCGAGCGCTATTTGATCGAGCGCTACAGCGTCAGCATGTACAACGAAGCGGCCAATCGCCCCCCCCGGCAGCGCCCTACGCCCAACTGGCGGGCCGCTGGTCTGGGAGTGAGCCAGGCCCACGGTCGCTTCAGCCCGCTCCCCCATGTACCCGCAGAGCTACGGGCCATTGTCGGCGCACAAGGGGTGCTGCCCGGACGCATCGACCTCGATGCCCACTTCACCCAGCAGCGTTTATTGAAGAGCGTCGAAGAGGCCCACCCCATCCTGCACATCGCCAGCCATTTCCATTTCACCCCGGGTACCGAACGGGACTCCTACCTGCTGCTGGGCGACGGCAGCCACTTCACCCTTGCCGACTTCCGCCACCGCTTGCAGCTCGATCCGGTCGAGCTGCTCACCCTCAGCGCCTGCGAAACCGCCCTCGACAGCGCCAGCAACACCGGGGCCGAGATCGAGGGGTTGGCCGTCACCGCCCAGCGCCAAGGGGCGCAGAGCGTCCTGGGAACCCTCTGGCGCGTTGATGATGAAAGCACCGCCCTGCTTATGCCGCGCTTCTACCAGCTCTGGCGCGAGGGGGAGAAAACCAAGGCCGCCGCCTTGCAACAGGCCCAACGCGAGCTGCTTACTGGCGAGATTGCTACGTCCAATATGACTTTTCACCATCCCTTCTTCTGGGCTTCTTTTGTGTTGATGGGGAATTGGATGTAGGGGGAGTGGGGAGATGCCGCCTCTTGCTGGAGGTGGTGTCTCTGGGGACTATGCCATTCCACAGCCCACAAGAGCCCCCATGCAAAATTTTTCTTTTGATCTTGCAATAGAGCGCCTCACCTTATCCCGAAGTTATTGCTGAGCGGGAAGGCATCCCTTCTC
>SLIM01000210.1 GCA_007135625.1 Gammaproteobacteria bacterium | reverse complement strand
TTCAGGCAGTGGTCTTGCTTGCACGCAAACAGGGGTACCAAAATCCTGATGAGTTTGTCCGATTTATTGGCGATAAGGCCTTGAAGAAAATCTCCGTCTCTTAGCGGGGAGGAGCGCGTAGGGCGGCTACGGGGCGGTGCATCGGTGTGCGTCGCACCCCTCCCGCTGCGCTTTGGCTCTTTTTACGCTCGGCTGCTTGCTCTTCTCACTCCTCTTGCGCTCCGCTGCTTGCTCTTCTCACTCCTCTTGCGCTCCGCTGCTTGCTCTCCTTACGCTCCTCTCCTCACTCTCCGGCGTGGTAGGGTCGGCTTAACTGGTGAACCGCTTCAATTAGGGTCGCTGCGTGGTCGGGGTTGACGTTGGGATGGATGCCGTGACCGAGGTTGAAGACGTGACCGGGGGCGCTGCCGTAGCTGTTCAGGACGTTGGCAACCTCCTCCCGAATCCGCTGTGGCGAGGCGTAGAGGATGCAGGGGTCGATGTTGCCCTGCAGGGCGACTCGATCCTGTACCGCAATGCGGGCATCGGCGAGGTCGGTGGTCCAGTCCACGCCGAGGGCATCGGCACCGCTCTCGGCCATCTGGTGGAGCCACTGGCCACCATTCTTGGTGAACAGAGTGACCGGGACTTTGCGCCCTTCGTGGACGCGGGTCAGACCACTGATGATTTGACGCATGTAGGCGAGGGAGAAGAGTTCGTAGTCGCGGGGGCTAAGGACTCCGCCCCAGGTGTCGAAGATCATCACGCTCTGCGCACCGGCGGCGATTTGGGCGTTGAGGTAGAGGGTGACGGCGGCGGCGAGTTTGTCGAGCAGACGGTGAAGCAGCGCCGGATTTTCAAACAGCATTCCTTTTGATAGGGCAAAGTTTTTGCTGCTCCCCCCTTCGATCATGTAGGTAGCAAGCGTCCAGGGGCTGCCCGAGAAGCCGATTAGCGGGACTTGTCCGGCAAGTTCACGACGAATCAGGCGAACCGCCTCCATCACATAGCCCAAATCTTGTTCAGGGTCGGGGAGTCCGATTCGCTCAATCGCGGCAGCATCGCGTAGCGGCTCCTTAAAGCGCGGCCCCTCCCCTTCGGTGAAGTAGAGACCCAGCCCCATCGCATCGGGGATGGTGAGAATGTCGGAGAAGAGGATGGCGGCATCTAGGGGGAAGCGGGCCAGCGGCTGCAGAGTCACCTCGCAGGCGAGTTCCGGGTTGCGGCAGAGATCCATGAAGCTACCTGCCTTGGCGCGGGTGGCGCGGTATTCGGGGAGGTAGCGCCCGGCCTGGCGCATCATCCAGACTGGGGTTTGGTCTACGGGTTGGCGCTGTAGAGCGCGTAACAGTCGATCGTTCTTTAGCTCAGTCACAGTCTGATCCTTGCTGGTCGATGGGTTGCTTTTTCGCTCACCACGCGGGCGGCCTGTGTCTCTGATTGTACCAGTTTGCGGGGGAGAGGGGAGAGAACAGAGAGAACTAAATAAAACAAAAAAGGAGGGATTGACTTTTTTCCCGAATCGGGGGATACTTCACAGCGTAGACTTTGGGATCTCCTGATCCCTATCCACTCCAGCAACAGACTCGCCACCCGAAAGACAAGGACAACTCCACAATGAAAAAACGCGCTCTGGCACTAGCCGTCGCCTGCCTTACGGCATCCTCAATGCCGACCTTAGCCACCAACGGCTACTGGTCGCACGGCTACGGCCCCAAATCCAAAGCGATGGCCGGTGCCTGTGTGGCCCTTCCGCTGGAGGGGATGTGCAACGCCATCAACCCCGCCGGTGCGGTTCACTTGGGGAGCAGCATGGAGCTTGGAATCTCCCTCTTCGCCCCCAATCACGGCTTCCACGCCAACGCCGACTGGATACCGCCAGACCCCGCCACCGGCGGCCCGGCCCACATCCCTGCCGGTACCTACGCCAGCGACAAGAGCCTTTTTCTGATCCCCAGTTTCAACTATAACCGGATGTTGGATGAGCGCAGCGCTATCGGCCTCACGGTTGGCGGCAACGGCGGCATGAACACCGACTATCGCGGTGCGATTTTCCAGAACTTCTCCCACCCGATGATGCCCTCCACCACCGCCAGCTCGCCCACCGGCATTGACCTGATGCAGGGTTTTGTCGGACTGAACTACGCCTACCAGCTTGATGGGCGGCACAGCTTCGGGGCGATGCCCTTCTTGGCCGTTCAATCCTTCGAGGCCAAGGGCCTACAACCCTTCACCCCCTTCTCCAAACACCCGGACAAAGTCACGAACAATGGCCGCGACATCGCCTACGGTGCCGGTCTGCGGCTCGGCTGGATGGGTCAGATTAACGACGCGCTGACCCTGGGTGCCTCCTACCAAACCCGCGCCTCGATGCAGAAGTTCGATAGCTACGCCGGACTCTTCGCCGAAGAGGGTAGCTTCGATATCCCGTCCAACTTCGACCTCGGCTTTGCCTACCGGCTCCATCCTGAGCTGGTCTTCTCCTTCGGCTACCAGCATATCCAGTACAGCAGCGTCAAATCTCTCGCCAATGAGTCCGACATGCCCTTTATTCCTGGACAGATTCTGCTGGGCTGCAACGACTGCATCGGCTTCGGCTGGGGTGATGTACAGGTCTACCGCCTCGGCGTGCAGTGGGACTTCAGCCCGGAGCTGACCCTGCGTGCCGGCTATAGCCGGGCCAACGATGCCTTCCCCGACTCTCAGGCGCTGCTCAATGTGCTGGCCCCGGCAGTGGTGCGGGAACACTTCACCTTCGGCGCGGGCTACCAGATCAATCCGAAGAACGAAATCAACTTCGCCGTCACCTACGCTCCCGAAGAGAAGGTAGACGGACGCAACGTCAACACCGGCCCGCAAACGGGCCACCTCTACATGGATCAATGGGATCTGACGGTGGGCTGGACGCTCTACTTCTGATGTATAATGGCTGCACTCGCGGTTAATCGCCCGCTTGCTGCGTGCGGCAGGCGGGGCGACCCCCTTTTCTCTCCACCCAACCCAGGAAGATGATGTCTGAACTGCTTGATCAACTGCGCCGACGGCGCACTTTTGCGATTATCTCCCATCCCGACGCAGGAAAAACAACCCTAACCGAAAAGCTGCTGCTCTACGGCGGGGCGATTCAGATGGCGGGAACGGTGAAGGGGCGCAAGGCATCGCGTCACGCCACCTCGGACTGGATGGAGCTGGAGAAGCAGCGCGGAATCTCGGTGACCTCCTCGGTGATGCAGTTTCCCTATCAGGATGCGGTAGTGAATCTGCTCGATACCCCTGGACATGAAGACTTTTCTGAAGATACCTACCGCACCCTGACGGCGGTGGATTCGGCGCTGATGGTGATCGACGTGGCCAAAGGGGTGGAGGAGCGGACGATTAAGCTGATGGAGGTGTGCCGCCTGCGGAATACCCCGATCCTCACCTTTGTGAATAAGCTCGACCGTGAAGGGCGTGACGCGATGGAGGTACTCGACGAAATTGAGCAGGTGCTAAAAATTCGCTGCGCCCCAGTCACCTGGCCGATCGGAATCGGTCACCGCTTCAAAGGGGTGTTTGACCTGCGCAATGAACAGACCCACCTCTTCTCCGCAACCCACGGCGGCAAGGTGCAGCAGGGCGAACGCATCGAGGGGTTAGACCATCCGCGCCTGGCGGAGCTGCTCGGGGATCAGGCGGCAGAGCTGCGCGATGAGATTGAGCTGGTGCGTGAGGCGGGGCATGGACTGGATCTCGATGCCTACCGACGGGGTGAACAGACCCCGGTCTTCTTCGGTTCGGCAATCAATAACTTTGGCGTGCGTGAACTGCTCGATGCCTTTGTCGCCTACGCCCCGCCACCACGCCCGCGCCCCAGCCGTCCGCGTGAAGTCGCCCCGGAGGAGCCGTGCTTCACCGGCTTTGTGTTTAAGATTCAGGCCAACATGGATCCTTCCCACCGCGACCGCATCGCCTTTCTGCGGGTCTGCTCCGGTTGTTATCGCAAGGGGATGAAGATGCGCCATGTACGCATTAACAAAACGGTGCAGATCAGCAATGCGCTGACCTTCCAGGCCGATGAACGGCGGCATGTGGAAGAGGCGTGGCCAGGCGATATTATCGGGCTGCATAACCACGGCACGATTCAGATTGGAGATACCTTTACCGAAGGAGAGGAGCTGAAGTATGAGGGAATCCCCTACTTTGCCCCTGATCTTTTTCGCCGGGTGGTGCTTAAAGATCCGCTGCGCATGAAAGCGTTGCAGAAGGGGGTTTTGCAGTTGTGTGAAGAGGGGGCGACCCAGGTCTTTCGACCGCTCAAGAATAATGACCTGATTCTCGGCGCTGTTGGGATTTTGCAGTTCGATGTGGCGGCACACCGCTTGAAAGCAGAGTACAATGTGGAGTCGATTGTCGAGCCGGTGGGGGTGGCGACGGCTCGCTGGATTGTCTGTCGTGATGAGAAGATGTTGGCCCGTTTTCGCGACAAGGCATACGACTACTTAGCCCTGGATGGCGATGATCAGTTGGTCTATCTCGCCCCCACCCGGGTCAATCTCAGCTTGGCGGTAGAGCGTTGGCCCGATATTCAGTTTCTTGCCACTCGTGAATTGTAGGAGTATACATGGAAATTACTGCGGTAAAAGCGTTAATTGAGTCGGGTCTGCCGGGTGCGCAGGCTCATGTCAGCGGGGATGGTCGCCACTTTGAGGCGAAAGTTATTAGCGCCGAGTTTGCCGGTAAGACACCGCTGCAGAAGCAGCGGATGGTGATGGCGACCTGTCGCGCCCAGATTGAGCGGGATGAGCTACACGCCCTCTCGATGCAGACCTTCACCCCGGAGCAGTGGGCAGCGCAAGGGGGGTGAGCGGAGAGGGAGGAGAGCGGGACTTTCGCACCCGGCTCTCCCTGCCCCCCATTTTGCGATTTGGCTAAAACTCGCCCGCAGCCGCCGCTTCCATCAGCTCGTAGATGGTGTTGCGAACGTAAATCGCCCCTTCACGCAGCTCGGGCGGAAGCGGTTTGCCGCCGTAGATCATGAAGTCGAGATTCATCGAGTGGAGCCAGATGTCGCCCTGCTGATCTTCGACCACGGCGATGCGGCAGGGCATGAAGGCGGTATATTTATGGTTATAGTCGGCCATCTGCATCCCGACGCGCACATCGCAAAAGCTCAAAAAATTGGTGTAGCGGTAGGGTTCGCCAGTGACCGCTTCCGCCTGTCGATAAAAGGGGGACTCACCAACAAAGAAGAAGTTACGCGCGGTGGCAAGGCTCTTTAGGCTCTCCACCACATCGTCGGGGGTGACACCATCAACAACCTTGAAAGACCACATCATGACATCTGCTAGGTCGCGACTCTCCCGAAAAGCCTTGTAGGCCTCCAAATAGAGCTCTTCCGCTTGAGGGTCAAGGCTTGCTCGTAGCTGGGTAATTTCTTGGTATTGGTCGTAATATTTGCTCCCCATGATAATGGCCGTCAGGCCGACCGCCGCCAGTAGCAGGACTACCAGTCGTAATAACATCATCATTATACAATCTCCTCCTGTAACAGTTTTATGTAGTTGCTTGCGACCGCTCCATAGCCGTTGGCAGGGCGGAACTCCAAGTAGAGCGGCAATGGTAGCCCCCCTGCGGTACTTCGTCAAGGCGTAAAACCTCGCAACAACCACTTGTTTTTGGTAATTTATACGCCACAGAAAAGCCTGCTTCGCGGCAGAGCCTCGGCACCCGCGAAAAACGTTCCCGCTACACCGACCGAGCCAGCGCTTGCTGGGCGCGTTGCCAATCGCCGCGCAGCAGCTCGGGCAAACAGTCACAGGCCCGCTCAATCCCCTGCTCAATCGCACGCTGTGCCGCCTGATCGGGAGGATTCAGAACATAGTTAACCACCTGAGTACGCTCTCCGGGATGGCCGATACCAATGCGCAGGCGCTGAAAAGCGGGAGTAGTCAGGTGAGCGAGAATATCGCGCAGACCGTTGTGGCCACCGTGACCACCACCCTGTTTAAAGCGAACCTGTCCGGGAACGAAATCCAGTTCATCGTGCGCAACCAGCAGTTCAGCGGGGGTCAGTTGGTAGTAGTTCAGCAGCGCGGCAACCGCTAGACCGCTGCGATTCATAAAGGTCTCCGGTTTCAGCAGCCAGCACTCGCCCTCCCGGCAGTGAATACGGCAAAGGAGTGCGTGAAACTTACTCTCGGAACGAAAAGTCTGGTGGTGACGTTGGGCGAGCTGATCGACAAACCAGAAACCGGCATTGTGGCGGGTGTTGGTATAGGTGGGGCCGGGGTTGCCGAGTCCGACAATCAGACGGATCGGGGAGTGTTGCATGGGAGGGTAACAAAAGCAGATGGAGGTAGACGTAATAGAGGGGGGAAGAGAGAGGAGAGGTATACGGCAGGTGCTGCGCCGTTTGCGCTATGCTCACATCTCCACTTCTCCTCTTCCGGGCCGATAGCGCGTATGTGGACGGCCCGCAGGCCGTCCCGCCCGCTACGACGCTTCGCCCTCCTCCTCCTCACTGGCACCGCCACCCTTCGCATGAATGGAGACCACTGCGGCATCGTGCTCCTCGCCTTGCAGCAGAGCGACGATCTCGACCCCGGCGGGCAGTTGCAGTTCAGAGAGGTGGATACTGTCGCCGATCTCCAGATTGGTCATATCGATCTCAATAAACTCCGGAAGATCACTCGGCAGACAGGTAATTTCGACGCTGGTCAGGGAGTGGCTGGCGATGCCCCCAGCCTTAATACCGGCGCAGATCTGCTCGTTTACAAAGTGCAGAGGAACATGGGTTTTGAGCTTTTCATCGGCACTTACGCGCAAAAAATCGACATGCAGGAGGAAAGGCTTGGCGGGGTGACGCTGCAAGTCCTTGAGAATCACCTGCTGGCTGCTCTCACCCACCTTCAGGGTAAGAATATGGGAGTAGAAAGCCTCGTTCTCCAGTTGGTGAATCAACACATTGTGGCCGAGCTGAATCATCTCCGGGTCACGGTGGGCACCATAGACGATGCCGGGGATCATACCGCTGCGACGCAGGCGGCGGCTCGCACCTTTGCCTGTATCGCTACGCGGTTCGGCGGTCACTTCAAAGGTTTCGCTCATGATTTTCTCCAAATCATTGATGGTACAAAAACAGACCACCCCCCCGCGACCAGGTAGGGTAACCTGCTGAAAAATAGAATTGTAGCGGACTGGTGCCGAGGTAGCGGACTGGTGCCGAGACCGTGAAAGTATTTTGGATTGTCACCCCGTTCCCAAGCCAGAGCGTGGAAACGATCAACCTAGCACCTAGCACCTAGCACCTCGAACCTAGCACCTCGAACCTCGAACCTCGAACCTCAAAATCTCTCAATCCATAAAGATGGTGGAGAGTGATTCCTCATTATGAATTCGCCGAATCGTCTCGGCCAGCAGATCGGCGATGCTAATTTGGCGAATCTTCTCGCAGGCCGTCGCCTCGGCACTCAGCGGGATGGTGTTAGAGACCACCAGCTCATCCAGCGCCGAGTTCATAATCGTGGTAATCGCCGGACCGGAGAGAACGGGATGGGTGCAGTGGGCCACCACCATCCTGGCACCATGCTCCTTCAGGGCATCGGCAGCCTTGCAGAGAGTCCCTGCGGTATCAACCAGATCATCAATCAACACACAGGTGCGCCCCTCGACATCGCCGATAATGTTCATCACCCGCGCCTCATTGGGCTTGGGGCGGCGCTTGTCGATAATCGCCAAATCGGCATCATCAAGCAGCTTGGCCAGCGCCCGCGCCCGCACCACACCGCCAACATCGGGAGAGACCACCATGGGATGTTTGTAGGTCTGCTTCCAGACATCCCCGAGCAGAGTCGGCAGGGCGTAGATGTTATCGACCGGAATGTCGAAGAAACCGACGATCTGGTCGGCGTGGAGATCAACCGTTACTACCCGATCCGCTCCGGCAGTAGCGATCTGTTTGGCCACCAAGCGGGCGGTGATCGGTACCCGAGCGGAGCGCGGGCGGCGATCCTGACGGGCGTAGCCGAAGTAGGGAATGATGGCGGTGATACGGTGGGCAGAGGCCCAGCGCAGCCCGTCGATCAGTACCAACAGCTCCATCAGGTTATCGTTGGTCGGCTGGCAGGTCGATTGGACGACAAAAACATCGCGACCACGCACACTCTCCAGGATCTCGGCCATCACCTCGCCATCGCTAAACTGCCCGACCACGGCGTTGCCGGGGGGGATGTTGAGACGTTCAAGGATTTCGCTGGTAAGCGCGGGATTGGAGTTTCCCGAGAAGACCATCATGCCGGTTGCTGACACGGCAGGCTCCGTAGATTGATTAACATAAGGTGGACAAAATGGCTGGGGCGCCAGGATTCGAACCTGGGTATGCAGGGATCAAAACCCTGTGCCTTACCGCTTGGCGACGCCCCAAGAGACTATTGACTTCGCATTTCTCGCTCCAGCAGCGGCGAGCAGTTCGTGCCACGAACCACCATCCCGGTAAAGGGTTTAGGCAGTTGCTGTAGCCGTTGCCGGGCCGCTGCTTCACTCGCGCAACGGGCGAACAGGGTGGAGCCGGTGCCGGTCATCCGCCCCTCGCCGTGCTGCTCCAGCCACTGCATGGCCTGTTCGACCTGCGGATAGAGCTTGCGAACCAGCGGCAGTGCGTCGTTCACTGCTGCGCCGGATGCGAAGTCGGCTATTGTCACCGGATTGGCATCTCTTGTCAATTCCGAATGCTGAAAAATTGTTGCCGTCGAGACTTCGCAGCCGGGAAAGAGGAGCAGATACCACTCTTCCGGTGGGTTACAGGGGGTAAAAATCTCGCCGATCCCCTCCGCCCAAGCGGCGCGGCCATGCAGAAAAATCGGCACATCCGCCCCCAAGCGCAACCCGAGGGCGGCGAGTTCGTCGGGCGCGAGACGGCACCCCCAGAGCCGGTTCAGGGCAACCAGGGTGGTCGCCGCATCGGAGCTGCCGCCCCCTAAGCCGCCGCCGAGGGGAATCCGCTTCTCCAGGGTGATCTCAACTCCCTGCTTGATTTGGGCGTGGCGCTGCAACAGGCGGGCGGCACGCAGGGTGAGGTCGTCTGCGGCGGAGACCCCAGGAAGCGGGGCGTGGCGCTTGATCTCGCCATCCGGGCGCAGACGGAAGGAGAGCTGGTCGCAAAGGTCAAGAAACTGAAAGACCGTTTGCAACTGGTGGTAGCCATCCTGCCGCCGCGCAAGAATGCGCAGCAGCAGGTTAAGCTTGGCCGGAGCGGGCCAAGAGACGGCATCGTACACCATCACTGCCCAGGGTTAGAAACTACTGAAGTCGAAGTTGATATTCTCCGACGGCTCTTGCAGGTAGTAGCCCTGAATGTAGTGAACACCGATCGTCCATAGCACCGCCAAGCTATTGGCGTCCTCGACCCCAACGGCGACACTCTTCATCTCAAACTCGCGCACCGCATTGGCCAGCGTACTCAACTCATCCTGGCGCTTCTGGTCGGTCGCCAGCCCCTTGGCAAAGTATTTGTCCATCTTCACGTAGTCGAGGGGGAGATGCTTTAGCAGGGTCTCGTACTTGGGGAGTCTGCCGAAACGATCCACCGCCAGTTGGCAGCCGATCTTCTTCAACCCCTCCATCAGCTTCTTCGCCTGCTGGGTGTGAGCGCGCAGATCCTCCTCATGCACCTGAAAGGTGATCCACGCCCCGCGTGCCTCATTGTCGCGCAGACAGTCGCAGACCCAGAGCAGAAAGGTATCGTCGGTGAGCGACTGGGCCGAAAGGGTGACAAAAAAGACCACCTTGCGCTGCTCCTTGCGCTGCTTCACCAGCTCGCCGACGGCGTGGGAGATCACCCAGCGGTCAACCCCATTCATTAGATTCCCCTGCTCTGCATAGCGCAGGAAGTTCTCCGGGAAGATCTCTTGGTCTTTATTGTCGAGCAGCCGCAGCAGCACCTGGTAGTTTTCGCGGGAGTCCCCTTCAAGGCTGACCAGCGGCTGATAGACCAGCTTGAACTTGTCGTGATCGATGGCATACTCGATCATCTCGCGCATCTGGTTATCGTCAATATCCTGCCCCGCCCCCTCCTTACCGCTGGAGGCGGCGAGAGCCTGCGCCGCATCATAGACCGCCACCCGGTTACCGCCATCGCTATGCGCCGAGGAGCAGGCGTTATAGCCCTGATTGATCAGCGCTTGGGGATCTTTGCTCTTGATGGAGAAGGAGGAGATACCTACGCTAACCGTAGGCTGGAACGCCTGACCGACCGACTGGTAGAGGTGGTCATCGACCGCGTTGCGCACCTTCTCGGCCAGCTCGCGGGCGCTCTCCATGCGACCGGTGGTACTCAATAGCGTAAACGTGTGCTCGCCAAAGCGGGCCAGCAGATCCCCCTCACTTACCTCGGCGGAGAAGATCTCGGTCAACTCCTGTAGCACCGCATCACCGGCAGCAACCCCCGCCTTGGAGCGAATCTCTTGCAGATTATCGACCAGAATATAGAGCATCGACATCGGCTTGCGCGAAGATTCGGGAAGCTCGGCCAGCTCATGGAGACGATCCATAAAGCTGTCGCGGTTAGGCAGCCCGGTGAGGCTATCGGTGCTGGTCAACTGGCGCAGCTTCTTCTCCAGTTCCTTGCTATCGGAACGGTTGTGAATAATGATCTGGGTACACGGTTCGCCATCAATACTGGCCGGAGAGAACTCCAGGCGAGCATCAAAGGTCGAGTCGTCACTGGCACGGCAGTGCAGCTCAAGGTTTTTTGCCGGATTCTTGCCGTTCGAGAGTGCCCGCAAAAAAGCCTTGAACTCTTTATGATCCCCCGGGGCGACCATATCCATAATCGGCATTCCCATCAGATCATCCATATCGACATACCCAAACATGTCGAGGTAGCTCTTATTGGCGTGAATATACATCCCCTCATGGATGTAGGCAATCGCATCCCGCGAGTTCTCCACCAACAGCGTGCAACGCGCCTCCGCCTCACTCAACTGGCGTTGCAGATCCTTCAGTTTACGCGCATTGCGCAGCGCCTGATACTCCCGCACCGCAGCAAAGGCCAGATGCTCCTTCTCCTTCGCTGCGATCACATCCTTGGCCCCCTGGCGCATCGCATCAAACTGCATCCCGCTGCTCTGCTCGCCCTTGGCAATCACAATCAGCGGCACCTCGGCGCGGTGCTGCTGGGCCAGCGCCAACGCCTGTTTCGCCTCAATGTTGCGGGTATCACTGCCGTAGAAGATCATATCGATCTCCTCCTCTTCCGACTGAAGATACTCTTCGAGCTGCTCAGGATCATCGATCCGGGTCGGATGGGTCGGATAGCCAACATTCCGCAATACCGTCGAAAAGGCATCGGTATCGGAGAGGGATTCATCAATTACCAACAGGTTGATCGCTTCGTCGGGCTGGATTGCGCTATTCATTACTTCCCTTCATGATTCGACAGAGGTTGATCCGTAGGGTACTGCGATGCAGCGGCGGCGAGGAGAGCGGGTCACCCCTCCGCCTTGCGGTCTCCCGGATTGTACCAAACTTGCCGCTCACTTTCTCGCTAGCGAAGAGGCAAAAGGTAAAAAAGTGTCGCTTCCTGACCAGTGGTGTCATCCCCAGCGCAGTAAACCACCCACCAAGCAGGCGTTTCCCCCCTCCCCCGCCACCTCCCGCACCAAGCGAGGGACTAGATAGCCGGCCCGCTAAACAGGTGTTTTGCACCCCTCCCCCGCCACCTCCCGCACCAGGCGAGGGACCAGATAGCCGGGCAGCGCGTGGCGCAGCCGGGCGATCAGCTCCCGCCCTTGCTCCGCCGACACCGCAAAGTGCGCCGACCCAGTAACCCGATCCAGCAAATGGAGATAATAGGGAAGCACCCCGCAGGCAAACAGCCGCTCACTCAGTTCGCACAGGGTCGTCTGATCCGCATTCACCCCGCGCAATAGCACCGCCTGATTGAGCAACGACACCCCCGCCCGGCGCAGCGCCGCCAGCCCCTCGGCCACCTCTGGCGACAGCTCGCGGGGATGGTTGCAGTGCAGCACCAGCACCAGCGGCAAGCGGTATCCGGCCAGCAGGCTACAGAGCTGCGGGGTGATCCGCTCCGGCAGCGCAACCGGCACCCGGCTGTGAATACGCACCCGGCGCAGTTGCGGCAGCGTAGCGAGGCGCTCCAGCAGCGCGGCCAGCCGCTGATCCTCCACCATCAGCGGATCACCACCGCTTAAAATCAACTCATGCAGAGTAGGATCACCGCGCAACTGGGCAAGAATCGCCTCCAGCCGCTCCCCGGTCAACCGATCCCCCGCATAGGGATAGGCCCGCCGAAAACAGTAGCGGCAGTGCAGCGGACAGGCAGCGGTCACCAGCAGCAGAGCGCGTCCGGGATACTTTTGCAGCAGCCCCGGCAGTTGCCGGGCGCAACCATCGCCGACCGGATCCTCACTAAAACCGGGGGGAGAGAGCAGCTCCTCCGCCAGCGGCAGCACCTGGCGCAACAGCGGATCATCGGCATCGCCGGGGCGCATCTGGCGGGCGTAACTGGCCGTCACCCGCATCGCAAAGCCGTTCGCCGCCTCGCGACTCAACCGCTCGGCGGGAATCGCAACCCCCAGCGCCTGCAACAGCGGCTGCGGCTCGCGAAAGCCCTGTTGCATTGCCTCGTGCCAAGAGTCCCCGGTTCGGGTTAGAATAGGCGGCTTTATTGGCTTGTTAGCAGAGGAAGACATGGCGAGTTATAGTACCAGTGAGTTTAAGGGTGGTTTGAAGATCATGCTCGACGGAGATCCTTGCTCCATCGTCGAAAATGAGTTTGTCAAACCGGGAAAAGGACAAGCCTTCAATCGGGTCAAGATCCGCAACTTGAAAAACGGACGGGTCATTGAGCGGACCTTCAAATCGGGCGACAGCCTCGAAGCGGCTGATGTTATGGAGCTAACCCTCCAATATCTCTACAACGACGGCGAGTTCTGGCACTTTATGGATAGCGCCTCTTTCGAGCAGTACTCCGCCGACCGCACCGCTGTGGGCGATACGATCAACTGGCTGAAAGATCAGGATTTCTGCACCGTCACCCTGTGGAACGGCAGCCCCCTGAGTGTAGAGCCACCGAACTTTGTGATTTTAACCATCACCGAAACCGACCCCGGCCTTAAAGGGGACACCTCCAGCGGTGGCACCAAACCGGCCACCCTGGAGACCGGGGCGGTGGTAAAAGTGCCGCTGTTTGTGCAGACCGGCGACACCATTAAGGTCGATACCCGCACCGGCAGCTACGTCTCGCGTGCCAAAGAGGAGTAACCCCCCCCGCTCCGCCGCCGAGCCGGAGCGCTGGCGGCCCAGCGCCGAGCTGGCGCTGCTGCAGCGGCGCGGCCAACTGCTGCGCCAGATTCGCGACTTTTTCGCCCGCGCCGAGGTGCTGGAGGTCGAGACCCCCGCCTGCTCGGCATGGGGCAACTGCGACCCGCAGATCGCCCCCTTCGTCACCCATTGGCAGCCGCCGGGGATACCCAGCGGCCAACCGCGCTGGCTGCACAGCTCCCCCGAATACCCGATGAAGCGGCTGCTGGCCGCTGGCAGCGGGCCAATCTACCAAATCTGCAAGGTCTACCGCAACGGGGAACGCGGGCGGCTGCACAATCCCGAGTTCACCCTGCTCGAATGGTACCGCCCCGGTTATACCGCCCCGGCCTTAATGGCGGAGGTCGCCGCGCTGGTCAACGCCCTGCATGATACCCCGCTCCGCTGGGAGCAGCAGCACTACGGCGCACTTTTTCGCCACTATCTCGCGCTCGATCCGCTCACCGCTACCCTTCAGCAACTGCGCCACTGCGCCCGCAACGCTATTCCCAGCGCCAGCACGCTCCAGCTCGATCAGCGTGACGACTGGCTCGACCTGCTCTTCAGCCACTGCATTCAGCCCCACCTCGGTCAGCAGCGCCTTACCTTTGTCTATGGCTACCCCGCCTCCCAGGCGGCTCTCGCCGCCCTTGATCCCGATGATCGGCGGATTGCCCAGCGCTTTGAACTTTTTTGGAATGGGGTGGAGTTGGCAAACGGTTTTCAGGAGCTGCAAGATCCCGAGGAGCAGTGTGACCGTTTTCGTCAGGAGCAGCAGCAGCGTGCCGCAAGCAACGCTCCGCCGGTTCCGAGTGATCCGCTGCTGCTTGCGGCGCTGCGCT
Organism: Gammaproteobacteria bacterium; assembly: GCA_007135625.1. GTDB lineage: Bacteria > Pseudomonadota > Gammaproteobacteria > Chromatiales > Chromatiaceae > SLIM01. The sequence goes on along the minus strand of SLIM01000210.1, from coordinate 230 downwards.
ATGGCCTCCCCGCTTGCTCCGGGGTTGCGCTTGGGGTGGATCGCTTGGTGATGTGCCTTACCGGCTGCGACCATATCGATCAGGTGATCGCTTTTCCTTGGGAGAGGGCTTGAGGGGGGCGGTCGGTCGCTCTCCGGGAGCGGCTGGCGCGCTGCTGGCGCGCCTGCCGTCCCGGAGCGCTCCCTCCCTGCTGCTGGCTGGCTGGCTAGCGGGTGGGTGATTGACCTCGG
>SLIM01000174.1 GCA_007135625.1 Gammaproteobacteria bacterium | reverse complement strand
ATGAGCGCCAACCCCCACGCTAACGGCGGCCTGCTACGCCGCGACCTGCGCCTCCCCGATTTTCGTGACTACGCCGCAACGGTCTCCAAACCGGCCCGTAGCAGCGCCATGAACACCCAGCCGCTGGGGCGGCTGCTGCGCGATGTGATGCGCAATAACTCCGACATCTTTCGGGTCTTCGGGCCTGATGAAAACAGCTCCAACAAGCTCGATGCCATCTACGAGGTCTCCAAAAAGCTGTGGCTCGCCGACTACCTCCCCGAAGATGCCGACGGCGGCGAACTCAGCCCCGACGGGCGGGTGCTGGAGATGCTCTCCGAACACACCCTGGAGGGGTGGTACGAGGGCTACGCCCTCACCGGTCGGCACGGTTTTTTTGCCACCTACGAAGCCTTCGTCCATGTCATCGACTCGATGTACAATCAGCACGCCAAGTGGCTGGCGATTAGCGAAGAGATCGCTTGGCGCGCCCCCATCTCCTCGATCAACCTGCTGATCACCTCCACCGTCTGGCGCCAGGATCATAACGGCTTCACCCACCAAGACCCCGGCTTTCTCGACGTGGTGGTCAACAAAAACCCGGAGGTGACCCGCATTTACCTCCCCCCCGATGTCAACTGCCTGCTCTCCACCGCCGACCACTGTCTGCGCAGCCGCAATGACATTAACGTTATCGTCTGCGACAAGCAGAGCCATATTCAGTATCTCGACATGGATGCGGCAATTAAGCACTGCACCAAGGGGCTGGGAATCTGGGACTGGGCCAGCAATGACCAGGGCCATGAGCCGGATGTGGTGCTGGTCGGCTGCGGCGACATCCCTACCAAGGAGGCCCTCGCCGCCACCGCCCTGCTGCGCGAACACTTTCCCGACCTGAAGATTCGCTTTATCAATGTGGTGAACCTATTCCGCATGGCCCCCGAGGGCGAACACCCCCACGGCCTCTCGGATCGCGACTTCGACAGCCTCTTTACCAAAGATAAGCCGGTGATCTTCAACTTTCACGGCTACCCTTGGCTGATCCACCGCCTCGCCTACCGCCGCACCAACCACCGCAACCTGCATGTGCGCGGCTACAAGGAGAAGGGCAACATCAATACCCCGCTGGAGCTGGCAATCAGCAACGAAATCGACCGCTTCAGTCTCGCCATTGATGCGATCAACCGCATCCCCCACTTGCAGGTGGCCGGTGCCCACGTCAAGGAGCGGCTGCGCGAGATGCAGATCGAGTGCCGCCAGTACGCCCATGAGCACGGCATCGACAAGCCCGAGGTCGATCACTGGGTGTGGCCCTTCGACTAACCCCTTTCCACTCCCCTCCACACCTTTCCACCCCCTTCGGCACCTGTTGTGCAACGAAGGGGCGCAGTAACCTAATGGCAATTAATGATGAATAGTGAAGTCCAAAGCTCCCTTCAGCCTGAGCACACCCGTACCGGCATGAGCGCCGACGCGCTACGCCGCGCCTTTCTCGATAACCTGTTTTTTATTCAGGGTCGCTATCTCGATGTGGCGACCCCGCACGACCTCTATACCGCCCTCGCCTACACCGTGCGGGATCGGATGCTAGAGCGCTGGATCGAGACGGCCAAGTGCTACAAGTGGGAGCAGGCACGCACCGTCGCCTACCTCTCCGCCGAGTTTCTGCTCGGTCCCCACCTCGGCATCAACTTGCTGAATATGGGTATTTATCAGGTGACCCAAGAGGTGATGAAGTCGCTCAATCTCGACTTTGCTGAGATTCTCGACCAAGAGGAGGAGCCGGGCCTCGGCAATGGTGGACTGGGACGGCTAGCGGCCTGCTACCTCGACTCCCTCGCCACCCTGCAAATACCTGCTATTGGATACGGCATTCGCTACGAGTACGGTATCTTCGACCAACGGATCAAGGATGGCTGGCAGGAGGAGGTCTCCGATGCTTGGCTGCGCAATGGCAATCCGTGGGAGCTGCGCCGTCCCAAACTGCGCTTTCCGGTCCGCTACGGCGGCCACACCCAGCACTACCAGGATGATCGCGGGCGCTACCGGGTGCGCTGGATCGCCGAGCTGGAGATCTACGGGGTCGCCTACGACACCCCGATTCTCGGCTGCGGGGTGCGCAACGCCAACTTGCTGCGGCTGTGGCGCTCCGAAGCATCGGAGTCGTTCGACTTCGCCATTTTCAACCGTGGTGACTATTACGGCGCAGTCCATGCCAAGGTGGAGGCGGAGAACATCAGCAAAGTACTCTACCCCAATGATGAGGCGATCAGTGGGCGTGAGCTGCGCCTCCGGCAGCAGTTCTTTTTTGTCACCTGCTCGTTGCAGGATATGATCCGGCTGCACCTGCAGCAAGGGCAAGGACTGGAGACCTTCGCGCAGAAGTTCGCGGTACAACTGAACGACACCCACCCCGCCATCGCAGTACCCGAACTCATGCGGCTAGCACTGGATGAACACGGCCTGGGATGGGAGGAGGCGTGGGAGATCACCCGCAACAGCTTTGGTTACACCAACCACACCCTGCTCCCCGAGGCGCTGGAGAGCTGGTCGGTCGATCTCTTGGGACGGCTACTGCCGCGCCACCTGGAGATTATTTATGAAATCAACAGGCGATTTATGGATGAGATGCGGGTGCGCTATCTATGCGATCAGGCACGCATTCAACGCCTCTCGATTATCGACGAGCAGGGGGAGCGGCGCATCCGCATGGCCCATCTCGCCACCCTCGGCAGCCACTCCGTTAATGGTGTCGCGGCGATGCACAGCGATCTGGTCCAGCGTCACCTACTGCCCGACTTTTACGAACTCTGGCCGGAGCGCTTTCACAACGTCACCAACGGGGTCAGTCCGCGTCGTTTTATCCAGCTAAGCAATCCGGGGCTTCAGGCGATTATGCAGGAGCTGGTTGGTGAGGGGTGGGCGCGTGATTTGAAAAATTTGCGAAAACTGGAGGTTTACCAAGAGGATAGCGGGTTTCATAGGCGCTGGCGACAGATGAAGAACCAGGCCAAGAGCGAGTTGGCACGGCTGATTGCGCTGCGCACCGGTCAAGTGGTCGATCCCCACTCGCTATTTGATGTGCAGGTGAAACGGATCCACGAATATAAGCGCCAGCACCTCAACCTGCTGCATATCATCACCCTCTACAATCGTATCAAACAGGGTGTCGGAGGGCATTATGTCCCGCGCACCTTCCTCTTCGGCGGCAAAGCGGCCCCCGGCTACACCATGGCGAAACTGATCATTAAGCTGATCCACTCGGTGGGCGAGGTGATCAACAACGACCCAGCAATCAACGGCTTCCTGCGGGTGGTCTTCTATCCCGATTTTAATATCAAAAACGCCCAGCCGATCTACCCCGCCGCCGATCTCTCCGAGCAGATCTCCACCGCAGGTAAGGAGGCTTCGGGGACGGGTAACATGAAGTTCGCCCTCAACGGTGCCCTCACCATCGGCACCCTCGACGGGGCTAATGTCGAGATTCGTGATGCTGTTGGCGCGGAGAACTTCTTCCTCTTCGGGAATACCGCCGAGCAGCTCGAACAGCGCCGCGCCGAGGGCTACCGCCCGTGGGAGATCTATCACCACCACGAGGAGCTGCGGCAAGTGATCGACCTGATTAATAGCGGCCTCTTCTCGCACGGCGACCGCGAACTCTTTCGCCCGCTGACCGACAAGCTGCTCTACCAGGATCCCTTCTTCGTACTCGCCGACTACCCCGCCTATATCGCCGCCCAGCGCCGCGTCGCCGAGACCTTTGATAACCCCTACCACTGGACTCGCGCCTCGATCCTCAACACCGCCCGTATGGGCTATTTCTCCTCCGACCGCTCCGTGCAGGAGTATTGCCAGAAGATCTGGAAAGTCGGGCCGGTGGTGGTTTGAGGAGGTTCGAGGTTCGAGATTCGAGGT
>SLIM01000022.1 GCA_007135625.1 Gammaproteobacteria bacterium | reverse complement strand
GAGATCTTCGTCGGTGAGGTGGTGGGTGATGACCACTCCCACTGGATTGAGGTCAAAAACCGTTTTAGCGTAGGCGACTCGCTGCGGCTGATTACTCCCGAGGGCAATCATGATTTTATTCTGGAACAGATTTATGATCTTAAGGGAATAGCGCTCTCGGTCGCTCCGGGTAGTGGTTACCGGGTGCAGATTCCGCTGCCGGTTAGTCCGCCGGATTATGCGCTCTTGACGCGCAGGCTTCGGGGGAGTGAGTAGGCGGCTTCCGTCAACAGGTCGTCAACTGAACGTGCGACCACGTAGCGTGCTGGATTCTCACCAACCGGCCCACCATCTATGGCAAGGGCATGGAAATGCGCCTTTGGGTTCGCCATTGTGGAGTCGCTACACTCCTCTATCCCGTTCGTGGAGCCTGAAACTGGATATAGACTCCACGAAAGATCTTGTGAAGTCCTGACGCTACTCAAATGATTCATCACACCTCCCGACCTTCGGCCAAGTTGATCAGCCTAGGGAAGCACAGGGTGGCAGCGCGTCGGCCACTTCCCGGTTGTAACTCCCGCAGAATGCCTGCATCGCGTAATTGACGTAACAGAGCAGGGGCGGTCTTGTCGTGAATGCCGTATTCGGCAACCAGTTTTTGCGCCAGATCTGAAGTGCGGAATATAGGCTTGCTAAAAATGGCATCCAACAGGTGTACTGAATATTGGGAGTGGGTGGTTTCCTGAATCGCGACCTTCATCTCGTCATAAAGTGACTTGATCGCCTCCACTCGTCCTCTGTTCTGGCCTGCCTGCTCAATGGTGGCGCGTAAAAAGAAGGCGATCCAGCCATTCCAGTTCTGCTCGGCGGAGATCGCCTTGAGTCGTTGGTAGTACTCGTCCCGGTGGTTTTCCAGGTACTCAGACAGGTAGAACATGGGCTGCGACAGCGCCCGCTTCTGGTATAGGAATAGCGGAATCAGGATGCGGCCAATCCGTCCGTTGCCATCCTTGAACGGGTGTAGCAGCTCGAATTGTGCGTGGACAATGGCGGTCTGAATCAAAAAGTCCATATCGTCACTGCCCAGATACTGCTCCCACGCCTGCAAGTAATCCGGCAGTCGTAAGGGGCTAGGCGGCACGAAGGTCGCCTGCTCCAGCGTGCAGCCCTGGCGGCCAATCCAATTCTGATCGCGACGAAATTCGCCGGGGGTTTTGTCTTGGCCGCGCACGCTGTTCATCAAAATACGGTGCAGCTCGCGCACAAAGCCAAGGCGAATGGGGTAGGCATCCAGATGCTCGCGGGCCTTGAATAAGGCTTCGCGGTAATTGGAAATTTCCTGAATATCCTTGAATTTCTCGCCTTCCTTCAACAAACCGGCTTCCTGCTCTAGCACCTCATCCACGGTCGCCTGGGTGCCTTCAATTTTGGAGGAGAGCACCGCTTCCTGTGTAGTCAGTGGCGAGAGCATTACCGCCGGATTGGGAATGCCCTGCAACAAACCGTCATAACGGGCCAGCGCGGCGTTGGCCTGCCCCACCAGCGGCAACAGCAGACGGTAATCCAGATCGGCCAGCGGTAAGGTATCAGGCACATAAGGCTGCATTATTACCCTCTCATAGACTGCGCACATTCTGGATGCTGTGCTGCTCCAGAATGGCGGCGAGGTTGGTTTTGGCAACGTCGTCTTCAAACGCGCTGTCGCGGAATACGCAGGTGGTGTCACTGGCGGGCGCAAGTTCTTTGTGCCAGTCGATTGAGGCCATACTTCTCGTCGGCATCGGTAACGGTTTGGTCACCCACCAGAGCTTTGAGTACATCCTCGTTTATTGCAACGCCGCTCGGGCCTTCCGTAATAAGCTCCGGGAAGAGGGCTTTGAGCTGATCAATGTTGCCCGCCACCAGATCGGCGGAGTGCGCCTCGGCGCTGTTGATGTCAATTTTTTTCATGGTGAATCCTTGGTCCGTTCTGCCAAAAAATATCTGCTTGCCAGTTATTCGGCAAGCCCATTACCAGTTTATCTATTTCGGGGTGTTCGTTCAGCAAATCGGCCAGGCGCTGGTGCCAGCGGGTGTGCGGGCTGATGTACTGCATCAAGTGGTGCAGTCAGTATTCGTGCGCTGCAAGGTGGGACACCGGCTGCGATGCGACCATTGACTGTTCGACCCTACCATTGTAAACTAAAATTTCGCTGTTGCGGGCGATAGCTGGAGCAGGCGATACCGGCGATACCATGCTCCAGAGGTGCGACGCAACGTGATGCTTGGGTCAAGCAGAGCCACGGACGGCCTGAAGGCTCTCCTACAAAATGGGCGAATAACCACGATGACGATTAAACTTCTTTTTTTTGGGTGTTACCAAGATGACCTGGAGAGCAGCGGTGAGCAACTCGCGCTACCCGCTGGCGTGGCTACCCTCGCCGACCTGCGCCAGCAACTGGCGACCCGAGGGGAGCGCTGGGGAGAGGTGTTTGGCGAGCAGAATTCACGCCTGCTGGCGGCGGTCAATCAGCAGATGGCGACCCCCGATTGCCCACTTGCCGAGGGCGATGAGGTCGCTTTTTTTCCGCCGGTGACTGGCGGATGATCACGATTACCATTCAACAGGCCGACTTCGACCCCGGCCACGAGTTGCAGAGGCTGCAACAGGATCAACGCGCCGGGGCGCTGGCCAGCTTTCTGGGGCTGGTGCGCGGCGAGAGCGGCGGCGAGGCGGTTGCCACTCTCCATCTGCAACACTATCCCGGCATGACGGAACGGGCTATTGAGGAGATCGCCGCGCAGGCGGTAGCACGCTGGCCGCTGTTTGCGGTGCGGGTGATCCATCGTGTCGGGACTCTTAACCCCGGAGCGCGGATTGTACTCGTTGCCGTCACCGCCGCCCATCGGGGTGATGCCTTTGCGGCGTGTGAGTTCATGATGGATTATCTAAAAAGCCGCGCCCCTTTCTGGAAACGCGAGCAGACTCCGGACGGCCCGCGCTGGGTCGAGGCGCGGGAGAGCGATAGCGCGGCTGCGGCGCGTTGGGGGGAGAGGGGCTACAACGCCTCCCCCAACGACTCCGGCCAGAGCAGATCGGCATAGACCTCATCAAACTCCAGGGTGGCGTGGTTCAGTTTGTTGTGCATTGAGCCGGTTCGGGCGGCGGAGCCGCCAAGACGGGGTACCGAGACGGAACCTCACTACCAAGAACTGGCTTATAGTCCGAGCGGCAACCCTTCGGTTTTCTTTTTCATGCGTTCGATATCTTCGTCAGTCAGTCGGCTGACATAGTCACCATGCTGAGCGATGCGACGTTTTGCCACGCGGTACTTGGCGTTGGATAAGATTCCAATGATCTCCCAAAGGTTCGCCAATAACGCGGCAACCAAAAGGATTAGAGTGCCGGGGATCAATAACAACAAAAACAGCAAAAGCCCCATATCGGCGGTAAGGATCGTCTCCATCGTCCCGGTTGCTCTATTGCGAGAAAAAAAATGGATTTTGATTCTCTGGCCGACTTTGCTAGAGGCATTGTCCACGTCGGCACGTGCATGTATATTGCCCAAGTGGGCGAGTTGGTCCCAACGAGTCGCGCTGCTCATGGTCTGCCTCCCTCTCTCAATGTCTTTATGCTGTATTTGTGGCCATCGGACACCTTGTCCAGATGGAAATAACCAATGTCTTCGTAGTGCCTAATCAGTTCAGGCAGTGGATCTGCGATCCATATCTCATCAAGGCCATCAGGAAGCGTGCTGGCGTACTCTTGCGCTACTGCGTCAACAATCTTTAACACATGACCTTTTAGCGGATGGTTACCCCTTGGACTACCTTCAATATAGAAGATAACTAGAATTTTCCCCGCTTTAATACACGGTAACTCGCCACTTACACCTCGCCTTGATATATTACATGCTCTGTGCAATACTATCGACACCTCGACGCATACTGCGCGTTGG
>SLIM01000013.1 GCA_007135625.1 Gammaproteobacteria bacterium | reverse complement strand
CACCGCTCACCGCTCACCGCCTTCCCAGTCTGGCCAGCACCCGCTCGATGAGTTGCCGATCCGCAATATCTTTTGGGCGAACGCCCTGCTTGGTGCGCAAGATTCCCTCAAGGTTTAGCACCTTTATGGAGCCCTCTTCCAACTCCATGTCGATGGCATATTGCTCTAATTCCTCATAGGAAATACCCGCGACACTTGGCAGCAGATCCACGGTAAACTCATCATTAATGCGAATCGCGTGCAAGTAGTCACCCTCAAAAGGGTCATACTCCCCCTTCATGGTCGATGTCACCCCATCTGACAGGTTCGCCAGGGCCGCAATCCAGCAGGCGCTGTTTTTTGGGTCTGGATCGACTGCGATGTCAATATCTTGGGTCATGCGCAGATGGCCATGCGCGGCTAACGCATACCCGCCTACGAGAATATAGCGCACCTGATAGTGTTCCAAGAGCGTGGTCAATACCAGAACATCTTCCCAGGTCGCGGGGCGGGTGTAGAGCGCCGCTTCGTCCTGCTGTAACCGACTCTCTTCTCTACCCGAACCTTCCTCTATCGGACATTCTACATCATCCTCTTTCACAAAACCGGGTTTTGCGACGCTCTCTGGCGAGGGGGCGCAAGCCACGTTTCCCCCTCGTTCCACCGATTTATTTTTGGCGCTTGCCAGCCGTTTTCGCAACCAGTTCAGCATTCCAACGATCCCAATCTGCATTAGCTTCTTGATGGCTTCGATAACGATAAATGCCTTTAGGAACCGCCGTTCGCGTTTTAGCGAAAGAGCGAATCCATGCCCGCTCTTCAGCGGAGGGCGGTCGAAGCGTCCCCATCTCCTTAGGCCGTTTGTTACCCACTACTCTCATGTCTATCTCCCTACTTCCACCCATCATGTCCGACACGCCCAACAGGTACAAAAACATCAAAAAATTTATTAACTTTTTTCTACCTCAAGCTCCTATGGCGGAACACCACAGGAAGTTCCTCAACGCTTGGGAAAACACTACGACTCAATCTCTCTACTGCCTGGCAGTTCCCCACCATACGAATAATACCGTGTTGAACCATCGTCTTGAACCAGCCAAACCTCCCGTGCCCCCTTTGCCAGATAGAGCTCAATCTTTTCCAGCAGTTCACCCTGAGCATTGGATGGCGAAACAACCTCAACACATATTTCTGGTGCCTCGCTATAAGGAGTCTCAAATCCATGCCGGGAAATGAAGTCATCGGAGGCCCAGGCGATATCCGCTACCTTGACACCCTGACGAGTCTGGATGGAGCATTCGTTGATGATTTCGCCTTTCCCTTTTTTGCCTTGATCCAATCGCTTGGCGACTTTGTACTGAAGATTCCCGTGGCTATTGCTTGCGGGACTCATTAGGATCTTTCCCCACTTGTCAAGCTCAATCTTGAACGGCAGGTCTTTCAAGTAGGGATTCTTGATAACCGATGACCACTCCATCTTCATCCTCCTACAATCCAAAGTTACTCATTTGTAGCGGTAATGCCGCTGGAGCGGTGTTACGAGGAACGACTGTTATTTCTAAGTCCTCTATCCCGAAACACTGCGCTGGATATTCCACCCCTTCCCTCTCTCCAGTTCCCATTTCTGGCACCTCGCCACCTCCAATGGCCCTTCAACATACTCCAAAACCCTTCCATCCGCATGCAGGGTTGGATGATGATAACCCACGCGCTCCGAATTTTCCAGGGTTTGCAACTCCTACTCAGGCCATCCAAGATACCGCAAGCAGAAATTGGGTCTTCAAGGGTGATTAAGCGCTTAACTCATAAAATTTTTTAAAGTCTCGGTCACCGTTTCAACCGTCCAGCCGAGTTCTTGTGCAGTTCGGATACTTGCATCAGCAATTCCAATGCCTTTACGCTTTTTTGGCCAAGCCAACTCAAGAAATACTACAATCTGCCCCAAGCTGTTTTTTATCGGATAATGGACTTCTGGGCATGAAAACTTTTGCTCTCGCAGCTCATGAAGCACACCATGAACTCCCGAATCAGCGAAATCAAAAACTTTATCCCATGTAATATTCGAGTTAATAATTGATTGATCACGGCGTAAAGTATTGATAATTTGCATCTCTTTATGTGTAACGGTCATTTTTTCATGAAAAGGCTGTTTGCGATGGCAATCGAGACAAAGTGCTTGTAGGTTAGTCTCTCGATTATCTGACTTCACACCATTACGGTGGTGAGTATGCAGTAGATATCGGTCGTCAGTGAAACAGACATGGCAATGTTCGCAACAATAGCGCTGACTTGCACGATAGCGTTGCGATATTTTTGTCCAGTCATCTGTGTAACCATCATACTCCCCTGCACGTCGCTTTGGAGTATTTGGAAAAAAAGAGCTATAAGTCGAAAAAAACTCTTTTAAAGTAAATCGTTTAAAAATCGCATTACTTTGACTGTTATTATGTTTTTTATAGCCTTGATATCTTAATTCATCCAGACAGTTACGACAAATCAAGAGATTGGCTTTTTTCTTAATATATTTTTTGGTTATTGCGCTGGTTCCAGAAATTAGAAAATGTCCACTCGTGTCGTTAGTGGCAACATAACGTTCATAACGACCTTTCTTTTTCATATCTTGTAGTGTTCTACAGTATGCCACATGATATTTGTTTCCTTTATTTTTACCGGACAACACGCTCTCTATTTTTGACCCATGATCCTGAATATAGAGAAGCACCTGATAGCCATGATACGATGCCAACCCAGCACTGACGAAAGTCACATCTTCTAACGTAATTTCAACCCCTTCGCCCAGCTTAATTTCAATAGGTGTTAGCGCTTCCGCTCGTCGATTGAGTGTAAAATCGGGAACCAACGAATCCGCTCCCATCTGCTGAACTACCCGGTGTAAGGCTGAAAAATCGACTTTCAGTTTCATCGCGTGTATCGCCGTCAGTTCTCCAAAATACGCCGGATCTGCGTTTCCGAATTCGTAATGATACGAAATGAAACCCGCCGTGAGCGTTCATCATCTTCATTACCTTGTTCGTCCTGAACGGTTCGCGCTGAGGAAAATCCAACCGCTGCGACATGCTGTTTGATCCATGCTCGATCATCAGCAACCTGTGGTAGATAATAAACATATTCAAGAACTGATCGTGTTCGCCCTTGGGAAAGCTCCATGTTCAAGAAGTATGCATCATCAACTGTTGTTAATTTATTCCACATGCTACTGGTATGTCCCTCTAAACGCACCTCGTCAATGCTTGTACGAAATACCTGCAACACATTAATATAGCGAGGAAAAAAGTCATCGAGAATATCGCGAAATGCTGGCTTTAAAACAATTTTCCCGGTATCGAATAGCACATCGGGCGATTGAAACTCAAAAGAGAGGGTATCCCGGTTGATCACTGCATTCCAGCGTGACAAATCGTTCTCGAACTCATTCACTAGCGCTTTATACAAATCGACTTGGCTCTGCTGATAGGCCACGGCCACCTCTTTAATTTTGTCTCGTTCGATCATGGCATCACGCATCAACGCAATCGATACAAATACAAAAATCATCATCAAACCAGCCATCAGATCGGAGACAGCCAGCCAATGTTCGCCGTCGCCTTCCTCCTGACGCTCTGCAAAAGACCCGAAAAAAGATGATTGTTCGTGGCGTTTACTCATCGCTGGGAATCGCTTCCTGCCCGCACAATTTCAGCCATTTGTTGCACAAGTTTTCGGTAGTCGCTAGTAAACTGACCGGTAATTTGCGCCAACGCCTGCCCCATCTCTGTCATCACACGCTGTACCTCCTGCTGCATCGACTGATCGATAGCTGTGAGCTGTTGGGTGACACCAGAACCCGTTCGCTCGACGGCTTTGCCCATCTCTGACAACAGACCCTCAACCGAGCGTTGAACTGCTTTGGCTTGCTGCTCAAACACCGCTTCCAGTGCCGACTCCAGCCGCTTTTGCATT
>SLIM01000331.1 GCA_007135625.1 Gammaproteobacteria bacterium | reverse complement strand
GCAACGCGAGGAGTCTATTATAGACCACTAGCGGGCAAGAGGGGGAAGTTGAGGTGCGAGGTCCACTCCACCCACCCCCCACTCCTGCTACAATACGCAAAATGGACACCCACCCACCTCTCTCCACCGGCCCCACTGCCCCGATTGCGCTGTTTGATTCCGGGGTTGGTGGTCTATCGGTGCTACGCCATGTACGCCAACGACTGCCGCGTGAGCGGTTGCTCTATGTCGCCGATACCGCCTACATGCCTTACGGCGAGAAGAGTACAGCGCTAATTCGGGCGCGGGTACTGTGGCTGGCCCAGCGGCTGCTGGCGATGGAGGCGAAGCTGCTGGTGCTGGCCTGCAACACCGCAACGGCGGCGGCGGTGCGGGAGCTGCGAGAGGCGCTGCCAACGCTGCCGGTGGTGGGGATGGAGCCGGGATTAAAACCGGCGATTGATGTAAGCCGCAGCCGTCGAGTGGGAATTATCGCCACCGAGGGTACCCTGCGCAGTGAGAAGTTTCGCCTACTGCTGGCGCGTTATGGAGCGGGGGCAGAGGTGTTGACCCGCGCCTGCCCGGGGTTGGTTGAGCAAGTGGAGCAGGGGGCGCTGAGTGATGGAGCGAGCGAGGTGCTGTTGCGTCGTTATCTCGCACCGTTGCAGCAGGCGGGGGTCGACACCCTGGTATTGGGCTGTACCCACTACCCCTTTTTGATCCCCCTCATTCGTCGCATTGTGGGGGAGGAGATGGCGGTGATCGACACCGGTGAGGCGGTCGCCCGGCAGGTGCAGAGCCAACTGCAACAGCATGGTATCGCCTCGCTGGCGGAGGGGGTGGGGGCGTTGCGCTTCTATACTACCGCCGATCCCGAACCGCAACAGGCGCTGTTTCGGCGGTTATGGGGGGAGCCTTTGACGCTGGAGCGGCTGCCGCCGTGAGCGGAAGAGCGAGGGCAGGGGGTATAACGGTGCGGCGCAAAGTGAAGCTTTGGGCAGCACGATACGGCTTTTGCCATTTTTAACTATAGACAGGAGTCTTTTATGCAATCTACCGGAAAACTGTTAAAACGCCGTTTGGAGACCCTTGAGGAGCATCTGCAAGAGGAGAACCCGGTGCTGCTGGAGGCGGTGCAGAGCTTTCGCAAGCTCGATCAAGTGGCCTATGCAACCGGGCTTCTGACCCGTGATGAGTCCTATGCCATGCTGATTCCTTGGTGGCCCCTGATCTCGATCTTGGGGACATTTTCAGCGGGAAAATCGACTTTTATCAATCACTACATTCAGGGGAAGCTGCAACGTACTGGCAATCAGGCGGTGGATGATCGTTTTACTGTACTTTGCTACAGCCAGGAGCAGACCCCGCACGCACTGCCGGGGATTGCGCTCGACTCCGACCCCCGCTTTCCCTTCTACCAGATCAGCCGGGAGATTGAGCGGGTTGCACCGGGCGAGGGGGGGCGAATTGATGCCTATTTGCAGTTAAAGACCTATCCCAGCGAAACTTTGCGGGGCAAGATTTTGATTGATTCGCCGGGATTTGATGCCGATAATCAACGTACTGCGACCCTGCGCATTACCGATCATATTATCAATCTTTCCGATCTGGTGCTGGTGCTGTTTGATGCCCGCCACCCGGAGCCGGGGGCGATGCGGGATACTCTTGACCATTTGGTGAGTCAAACCTTGGAGCGTGCCGATACCGGGAAGTTTCTCTTTATTCTCAATCAGATTGATAGCGCTGCGCGGGAGGATAACCCGGAAGAGGTGGTTGCTGCCTGGCAGCGGGCGCTGGGTGAGCGTGGGCTGACCACCGGGCGTTTCTATGCGATTTACAACCCCGATGTTGCTCTGCCGATTGAGAATCCCGATTTGCGCCGCCGTTTTGAGAGCAAGCGCGACCACGATTTGGCAGAGATTCATGGACGCATGCGCGAGGTCGAGATTGAGCGGGCCTATCGAATTGTGGGGGCCTTGGAGAAGAACGCCCGCGATCTACGCGAGCAGGTTGTCCCGACTTTGCAGACGCTGTTGCGGCAGTGGCGCAGACGTACCTTGTGGGGGGATGCGCTGCTGTTTGGCGCTATGGCGTTGGCCGCGCTGGCCGCTTCGGTAAAGTTGGGGTATTGGCAGGGTCTGCACTTCGCTCCCCCTTGGCTGGCGCAGTGGAGTGCCAGTCAGCCGCTCCAACTGGCTACTCTGGTAGCCGCTCTTATCGGTCTGCTGCTGCTGCATAGTGGGGTGCGCAGCCTTGCTGCCCGTAGCCTGCGAGGGGAGGTTGCGCGGCGGGCGCAGGCGCTGAATGTGCGCGGCGATTTGGTCGCTGCCTTTCGGCGCAATACCGCTCCTTGGCGTACCTTGTGGCGTACTACTCCGGCAGGCTGGGGGTGGTCAGCGCGAAGACGGATTGAGCAGGTGTTGCAAGATACCGATACTTTTATCCAGACTCTGAATGATCAATTTACCAACCCATCGGGGCGTAGCAAAAAAACCGCGCCCCAGGCCGAGCCGACTGAGCGTGACCAATCGGCAGTACGCGACCAACCGGCAGCGCCATAGCCGCGCTTTTTAGGTGCGATCAGCCCGCGCCCCAGGCTGGGCCGACCAAGTACGACCAACCGGCGGCGCCATAGCCGCGCTTTTTAGGTGTGATCAACCCGCTCTGTCTCTGCCGGATGTGCTGCGATCAGTTGCTTTAGCAGGGGAATGGTGGGTTGGCTTTTGGTCTCTAGGGTGACGGTGTCAAGTCGGTCGAGGAAGTCGAAGAGTTGGCTCAAGTCACGCGAGTAGTGGCGTAGCAGGTAGTTGGCGGCCTGTGGGGTGAGGGTCATGCCGATGCGCGAGGCACCGGCGATGAGTGCCTGTTGGCGGCTCAGATCGTCGGGGGGGGTGAGGTGGAAGACTGCCCCCCAGGTGAGGCGTGACTTCAGGTCGGGAAGACGGATCGGGAGTTCGTTGGGGGGGGCGCTGGCGGCAAAGAGTAGCGGTTTACGGCTTGCTCGTAGGCGGTTGAAGAGGTCGAACAGGGTCTGTTCCCAGGCGGTGTGGCCGACAATTCCTTCTAGGTTGTCAATGCAGATCAGGTCGAGGTGGTCAAACTGTTCGAGTGCGGTTGGGGGGAGGCGGCGGGGGTCGGCGAGGGAGAGGTAGGCGGGGCGGCGGCGTTGGCTGGCGAGTCGGTCGCAGGCTCCGAGGAGTAGGTGGCTCTTGCCGGTGGCGGGGCGACCCCAGAAGTAGAGTAGCAGTTCTCCTTTGCCGTTCAGGGTAGATTCTAGGGCGGTGAGGGCGGGGTGGTTGTCGCCGGGGATGAAGTCATCGAGGCGGATGCGGCGTTTCCGTCCAAGCGCCAGCGTGAGTTGGTGTACCGAGGGGTTCATGCGGAGGCTGCGGGGGAGAGGCGCTTGGCGTTTTCGGCCAGGCGTTGCCCGAGGGCGCGGCAGAGGCGCTTCTCCTCTTCGCTGAGGGGCTGGTCGCCTTCGCTGCCGGCGAGGTGGCTGGCTCCATACGGGGTGCCGCCGCTGCGGGTGTGGAGGAGGTCGGGTTCGCTGTAGGGGATGCCTAGGATTAACATGCCGTGGTGCAGGAGGGGGAGCATCATGGAGAGCAGGGTGCTCTCTTGGCCGCCGTGAAGGCTGGCGGTGGAGGTGAATAGTGCTGCTGGTTTGCCGCTCAATGCTCCGCTGAGCCAGAGTGGGCTGGTGCTGTCGAGGAAGGCTTTGAGTGGGGCGGCCATGTTGCCGAAGCGGGTGGGGCTGCCGAGGGCGAGTCCGGCGCAGTGGCGTAGGTCGTCTTGGTCGGCGTAGGGGGCGCCGCTGTCGGGAATCTCTGGTTCGACCGCTTCGCAGCAGGGGGAGACGGCGGGTACGCTGCGTAGGCGTGCCTCTAGTCCGCCGCTCTCGATGCCACGGGCGATCTGCCGGGCCATGGCGGCGGTGGAGCCGTTGCGGGAGTAGTAGAGGATGAGGATGTAGGGGGTCATGGCGGGATCTCCAGGATCTGTTGCGGGTGTGCGTCCGAAGGTGGCTTTGCCGCTGCGCTCGGCTCTTCGGTGCTATTTTAGCGCGAAAGGGGTAGTGAGGCGTAATCCAATCTGCGGCTCTCCTAAAAGTCTCTTGCAAAGTTCTTGATAGTGTCATCCTACCGCTGCAAGATGGAGCGCCCCACACTACGGAACCGCGTTTTGGCTGCTGTTGTGGGGTCGTCGCAGAGGAGTTTCGGTTTTTTTGCTGCAAGGTGCTTGACAACGTAGGGTGGTTTGGCGCAGAATCTCTGCCCTTTCCGACCCAGGGTGGTCAGAACAGGTTTTTTGAGGATTTACAGATGTCCAGAGTTTGCCAAGTTACCGGGAAACGTCCGATTGTCGGCAATAACGTCTCCCATGCTAACAACAAGACGAAGCGCCGTTTTCTGCCCAACCTTCACCACCATCGCTTTTGGGTGGAGAGTGAAAACCGCTGGGTTCGTCTACGAGTCTCTTCGAGTGCTATGCGTGTCATTGACAAGAAAGGGATTGATGCCGTACTCTCCGAGATGCGTGCCCGTGGCGAGAAAGTCTAAGGAGTTATCCGAATGAGAGATAAGATTAAACTGGTATCTAGTGCCGGAACTGGTCACTTCTATACCACAACCAAGAACAAGCGGAATATGCCTGGGAAGATGGAGATCAAGAAGTTTGATCCCAAAGTCCGTAAGCATGTCATGTACAAAGAGTCGAAGATTAAGTAGGATCGGGTGAGTTTGTGAACCCCAACTAACGCTCTGTTGGGGTTTTTCCGCTACTCAACCCGACTACCCAGCTCTACTTATCGCCACCAGATCGATCTCGATGGTGGTAAGGTTTTTCCGCTACCCAACGCTACTCCCTCCGATTCCATAACATACTCTGGCGCTTGCTGATGCTCTCCAGAATCTTCCAGTAGACAACTGGGATTTGCAGCAGTTGGCGCAGGCCAATGCGAAACAGCAGGGTATCGCCGATGGTGTGGTAGCGAAAGCCCGAAACCCCTGATTTCAGCATGTAGCTGTGTTCGCCGATAAAATCCCCTGCCTTGATTTGCTGAATACGCTCCCCTCGGCGGTCGCTCCAGACCACGCAGCCGCGTTCGACCAGCCAGATCGCCTCGCCGACATCAAGTTGGATCACCTCGCCATCCTGAAACTCTTTTTGGGTCATCTCTTTAACGATGTTGCCAAGAGAGAGGAAGCTGGTCTGCCCACCGAATAGCCAAGTTTTGCGCAGCGACCAGACCTTGCTGGTTAGCTCCCTCATCTCCTCAAATAGATTATTGTTTTCCAAAAAGGTGCGCATCATTGAGTTGGAGATGCGCAGCACGCTACAGTGGGAAATGGCGCGGTAGGTTCCTTCGTCTCCCGCCTCGTTATTAAACAGGCAGCGGTCGCCGAGGAAGGAGCCGAAGGAGAGGTTGTTATGAATCCCGGAGGAGGTGTTGATGTAGGCGACGGTGCCGGAGAGGACCATATCCATATAGTCGGAACGCTCTCCGGCGCGGCGGATGATGGTGCCGGCGTTTTGGTTGATGACCGAGGCGTTGAGCAGGATCAGAAATTGTCCCCGGTTGACATTGGGGAAGAGTTCGCGCAGGTAGTCAAAGGCGCGGCGGCGGAGGTAGTCCTGCTGCCCCTCGATCAGTACATCCAAGGCACCAAAGGAGGACTCTGAGCCGATCTCCATCTCTTCGAGGGTGAGCTTGCGGGCGATGTGGGCGAGGATCAGGCGACCGGAGTGGTCGTTGCGGAAATCTTCGGCCATGCCGTGGATCATCCCGCCACCGATGTCGATCTTTTTTAGGTCGGCGGGGCGCAGGTAGTCGTTCTTGACCTTTTCGATCAGCTCCTGGGGAACCTGGTTGGGTCCTGCTCGGGTCATCTGGTCGAGGGTGTGAAAGGAGGAGAGGTCGGCCCAGTGGGCGTAGCTGCGGTAGCCGTGCTCATCGAGGGCGCGAAACATGAAGAGGTTGGTCTCGACCGGGTGGGGGGAGAAGATCGGCATGACCTCAAGCCCGTCGCAGTCGTTCCAGCAGTCGAACTGCAGGTCATGGACTTCAAAGAAGCGCTCAAACTCTCCGGTGCCAAGGGACATTAGGGCGTTGAGCTTTTTCACCACCGATTGGCGCACCAAGGGGGTGGCGTAGTATTTGAGGCGGTGGTCGGAGTGGACTAGGGCGGGAAGACCGGCAAAGTGGTCGTCGTGGCCGTGGGTGTGGAAGATCCCTTCGACCTCGCTGATGTCGATGCCGAGGGCGGTGAGGGCGTGGGTGATGCCGGGGCCGGCATCGATCAGGAAGATCCGCCCCTGGTACATGACGACACTGCTCATGCTGGGGCGGTTGATGTCCCAGCCGTCGCCGTCGCCAGAGTGGAGGACGGCGAAGTAGTGGCGTTGAAAGCGATGGTTGTCGAGGGGGTAGGGGCGTTCGTAGGCGATGCCGGGAGGGAGGTTGAGATCAACCTCGCTGCTGTGGCCGCGAAACTCGAAGCGAAAACGGTTGAAGCCGCAGCGCTGGACGGTGACCCCGTCACGAATCTCACGCCGCCGGTCGTCGATTACCAAGGTATCGACAAACTCGGTCGGCTTGCGGATCGAGCCGAAGGCGAAGTGGCGCTTAATGCGCAACAACTGCTCGGCGCTCTCCTCATCGACTCCGCAGGCGATGATCTCCTTTTTGTTGGTCAGGCCGTAGTTGCCGCGATGGATATATTGCAGTTGGGCGTGGATCTGCTCTTCGGAGCCGATTAACATCGGTTTAATGCCGGTGTTGTTGGGGTGGCCGGGTAGCAGCATCCCTTGGCGATAGAGCATTTGTAAAACCGGAAACTCGGCAAGATTGGCGAAGCCCCCATTTTGCACCGCGAGGTCGGAGAGGAGGATCACGTTGGGTCCGGTCTCGTAGCTAAAGCCGTCGCGGTTGACGGTTTTAATGTAGCCTTGTCGCATGAGGTGTTTGACCACTTCACCGGGGCAGCCGCAGAGAATATAGAGGCCGACTTCGGGAACCTGAATCCAAAAGACCCCGGGGGCGACTTGGGTGGTGAGCAGGTTCTGCATGGCGGTGCGTAGCGCCTGCTGGGTATGTTCCAGCTCGCGGGTGCGTTGACTGACCAGCTCCTCCATGCGGCGGCTCTGGTCGGCGAGGGCGAGGTGGGTCTTGATCCGAGCGAGTAGAATCGCCGGGCGCAGGGGCTTGGCGATAAAGTCGGAGACCCCCGCTGCGATCCCCTTGATCTCTTCCCCTTCCGTGGCTAGGGTGGTGATGAAGATAATCGGGATCTCCGCTGCACTCGGTAGCGCCTTGATGCGGGCGCAGAGCTGGTAGCCGTCAATGTCTGTAACTTTTTGATCTAAAAGGATGATGTCGGGCTGTGGGGTATGCGCCGCTTTGCTCAATGCCTCGCGTCCGCTGCGGGCGATGTAGACTCGGTGATGGGTACGAGTGAGGATTTCGTCAAGCTGGCTGGTCAGTTCGGGATCGGAGCCAATAACCAGTATGTGACTATCTTTTTTCGCCATGAGTAGGGTTTTTGCTTCCTGCTTCAGGGGTGTGGTTTCAGAGTGGCCGGGCGCGGCAAGGAGCATCCGCCCTCGATCATCGCTTCCCATTATAGCGCGTTTATCGGGGTGCTGCGCCATCGTGGAACCTCCAAAGTGATAACTGCGTCATAAAAACGCCCATCTCTCTTCGCTCCTTTACCTTGCCGCGACATGATCTCTTGTGATGAGAGGAGAGAGGGTTTAGCATGGGAGACCCTGTTTAGTTGTTTTGCAGCACGCCTATGTTATGTCCTATACTGATTATCGGAATCGGCAACCCCTCGCGAGGGGACGATGCCCTCGGCCCAACCCTGATAGAGCGGCTGGAAGAGCGGTTTGGCGGGGGTAACTTGGGGGTCGAGCTGCTGACCGACTTCCAGTTGCAGGTTGAGTATGCGCTCGATCTGCGCGGTAGGGAGCTGGTACTCTTTGTCGATGCCACTGTTGCCTGCGAGTCGGGGGTCTGTTTTGCGCAGCTCACCGCAGCGACGGAGCGGGGATATAGTAGCCACGCGCTCTCTCCGGAAGGGGTGTTGGCGATCTACCGCAAGCTGGAGGGGAGGGAGCCACCCGCGAGTTTTGGGTTAATGATTCCGGGGGAGTCATTCGAGCTGGGCGCGCCATTAAGCCCCTTGGCGAGGGCTGGACTGGAGCTGGCGCAGGAGTTTCTGCTGGCCCGCCTGGAGCAGCCGCAGGTGGCGGCGTGGCAGGCCGAGCTTGGACCGCTGCCGGGGGGGCTGGCGCATCTTCGGGCGATGAATGGAAGGTTATGAGAACTGCATGAAGGATACTGCATCGATGAAAAGTGCCAAGGAGTGGGCCAAAGGCCTTCCGCTCGCCAACCCCTACGAGGCGGGCCGTCAGTTGATTGTACAGATCGAGGAGTGGAACCAGCAGTTGGGGGTGACCCCGCGCCAGCGCTTCGCCGCCCTGGAGGCGATTGCCGAGGTGCTGCTTGGGGTACTCGATAGCCTGGATCGGGATCTGGTCGATGTCGCCTTCCCGTTGCGCACTCGCCAACAGAAGGCGGCCGATTTGGGGGATCACCTGCGTTCGCTGACGATTGAGGGGTATGAGCTGGTACTCTCCGCCGCCGAGCCGCCGGCGGGGGCGCTGGGGAGGCATTTCGCCACGTTGTGGAGCCAGGCCGCGCAGCGTACCCTGTTTTATGCGGTGCCGCTGTTGGGGATGCGCAAGCGGCTGAACCTGCGAGTTACCGATGGGGTCTGGGTGCGGCTGCACAGCCTCTACCGGCTGGCGTTGATGCACCAGGTCGAAGGGTTGCGAATCGCCCTTCCGTTGCCGCGTAAGGGGCGCAAGAGTGTCGGCCAGATCTATCGCGAGGGGGTGCTGTTGGCGCTGCTGCCGATCCATGAGATTCGGCGTGAATTGCGTCAGGAGATTGAGAATACGCTAGCTTTATGGGGTGAGCAGTTGGTGGTTTGCGCCACCGACCACCTGCCAGCGAATGCGCATGTCGATTTTGTGGTCGATTTTACCCGCGACCAAGGGCCGATCCGCTTTGGTGGGGATCTCGCCGAGTGTCGCAATGAGAACTGGCTGGCGATTGATGCCGGTGGGCTGGGGCGATTTCTCCGCCGTCTGACCAAGCAGGAGGGCGGCACCGCAGAGCTGGTGGAGCTGGGGCAGCACTATGGCCAGGTCTCGCGGCGTACCCTGATCGCCCTGACCCGCGCCTACCGTCCGCCGGCCAAGCGCTGCGAGGAGCGGGTGGCGGTGCAGGAGCGGGCAGAGGCGTGGATCACCTTCGGCGCGGTACACCACCGTCTGCCCGGAGGCGTGCAGGAGGAGGCGATCGATTATACCCTGCCCGAAGAGCAGCGCCGTTTTCTGTGTGCAGACCCGGATCGCCGCTGGGGGATGTTCTGTCTCCCGGTCGAGCTGCTGGATCTCTCTACCCATGGGCTACGCATGGAGCTAGATGGCGGCTATGAACTTTCCTTGCGAGTGGGGGATCTGGTCGGGGTCAAGCGCAAGCAGGGGCAAGAACCGTTGATTGGCCATGTGCGCTGGCTGGAGGTGCTGGGAGGGACGCGCATTGCGGTGGGGTTGTTCGTCTGGTGTCGCGCCCCGCGCAAGGCGCTGCTGGTCACCAAGGCCAAGGATCGCAGCAAGGTGACCCTGCCGGCACTGGTGTGTGAACACGCCCGCAGTGGGCAGACCCTGCTGATTGCCCCGTATATCAGTGGGATTCGCAAAAAGCGGCTCAACCTGCTGATGCAGGGGAAGCGGTTGCCGCTGCGCCTGCGCGGTCGGCCGGTGGAGTACTCGCAGGTCTTCGCCGCCTATGAGTTCTCCATTCCAATGGATTGGGAGCAAGGTAAGCAGCGGCAGCTTACCGACCTGTCGCTGGGCAAGCTGGATCGCTTATTGCAACTCGCTAACTGAACGGTTGCCAAGGAGTTTGGGTGGAGAGAGCAGAAGGTGAACAAGGTGAACGATGAATGCAGAGATAAAAACAGCGCTTATTGTTGATGATGAGCCGGATATCTGTGAGCTGCTGGAGATTACGCTTTCACGCATGGGGATCCGTACCCAGGCGGCGTTAACGCTGGCGAATGCGCGGGAGTTGCTGCGAGGTACCCACTTTGACCTCTGCCTGACCGATATGCGGCTACCGGATGGCGATGGCCTCACCCTGGTCGAGGAGATTGCTCGTCTCTATCCGCAACTGCCGGTTGCGGTCATCACTGCCCACGGCAACATGGAGACCGCAGTGCAGGCGCTGAAGGCGGGAGCCTTCGATTTTGTCTCTAAGCCGGTCGATCTGCAAGTGCTGCGCAAGCTGGTCAACAGCGCCCTGCAACTGGAGGGGGAGAGTCGTGGCGAGCGGGCGGGCGGGTCGCCCGAGGGGCAACTGCTGCTGGGACGTTCGCAGGCGATGGAGCGGATTCGCCTCTTGATTGCCAAGCTGGCACGCAGCCAAGCTCCGGTCTACATCTCGGGGGAGTCAGGAACCGGCAAGGAGTTGGCGGCACGTCTGATCCACTGGCAGGGGCCACGCCGAGAGCGGCCATTTATCGCAGTCAACTGTGGGGCGATTCCACATGAGCTGATGGAGAGTGAGTTCTTTGGCCATAAAAAGGGGAGCTTTACCGGGGCGGTAGCCGATAAGCCGGGACTGTTTCAGAGTGCCGATGGCGGCACCCTCTTTCTGGATGAAGTGGCAGACCTGCCGCTCCACATGCAGGTCAAGCTGTTGCGAGCGATTCAGGAGAAGAGTGTCCGGCCGGTCGGTGCGCAGCGCGAGCAGTCGGTGGATGTGCGCATTATCTCCGCAACCCATAAGGATCTCGCCAAACAGGTAGATCAGGGAGACTTTCGCCAAGATCTTTTCTATCGGATCAACGTTATTGAGCTACCGATGCCGCCACTGCGCGAGCGGAGCGGCGACATTCCGATCCTTACCACCCGGATTTTGGAGCGACTCACCGAGCAGGGAGGCTACCAGCATCTGACCATCTCGCCGCAGGCGCTGGAGGTTTTGGAACGCTACCCCTTTCCCGGCAATGTGCGCGAGCTGGAGAACCTGCTGGAACGGGCGGCGACCCTGTGCGATGGGGAGGTGATCCACCACGGGGATATCTCTCTGCCCGCGTTCAACGGTGACCCGGAGCGTATCTTTGAGGAGGAGTATCACCCCACCGACCTGCCGTTTGACGTGCAGATTGAGGAGGTTGAGCGCAAGATCATCCTGCAAGCACTGGAGGCGGAGAAGTGGAACCGCACCGCAGCCGCCAAGCGACTGGGGATGACCTTTCGCTCCCTGCGCTATCGCCTCGCCAAACTTAAGATCGAGTAGTTGCCAGGGAGGAGCGCGGACAGGTGGGAGAGCGCCCCGCTGAATCACAACGGAATAAAAAAATCGGTATCAGACCGTATAGCCTTTATAGTAGAATAGCGGGAGCGGAACCCTTGAATTGCTTCGGGGTTCGGTTGCAGCGGGAGCGGCTACTGCGTAGGGAACGCCCCTCTCCCCTGGTTGTATGACAGTTTAGGGGGTGCTCGGGAGTCACCGGGCACCCAACTCCCTAGCCCGGCATGGCGCACTCTGCGCCGCCGAGCGGGGGTCGCGTGAAGCAGTGTGTGCATCATGAGAACGGGTGAATCGATCGCCCGGAGAGGAAGGGATGGAGTCGAGCGACTGCCGATCTGTCCGCCCCGCTGTTGCGAGCCGTTGCGGCTTAGTGACTGCCAGCGCAGCGCTCCCGGCGCAAGGGCGACCCGTTTTGCAGAATGCCGCAAAGATGACAGCGAGCCGGAGCGAAGTAACGCCCGCTCAATTATCAGGTAACAGCCCGCACCCGATCTGCTGACGGATGCGGTCTCCCCCTGCGATGCCCCCGCGAGCCTGTGACCAGTCGGTCAGCCAGGTGCTCCGGGCGATCTGCAGCGGATGACGCATAGCTCCTGCCCGGCAGTAACTGCCGAGCGGAGCCGTGGCGACGGGGTGCGCCAAGGAACTTTACAATATGAAAAGAATGTTGATTAACGCAACTCAGCCAGAAGAGTTGCGCGTGGCCATTGTTGATGGCCAAAAACTCTACAACCTGGATATTGAGTCTCCCGGTCGGGAGCAGAAAAAAGCCAATATCCACAGTGGCCGGGTCACTCGGGTCGAACCGAGCCTGGAGGCCGCCTTCATCGACTACGGTGCCGAGCGCCACGGCTTCCTGCCGCTGAAAGAGATCGCCCGTGGCTACTTTTCGACCCAAGCCCAAGAGAGTCCCGGACGCGCCAGCGTCAAGGATGCGATCTCCGAAGGGCAGGAGCTGGTGGTACAGATCGAGAAAGAGGAGCGCGGCAACAAGGGTGCGGCACTCACGACCTTCGTCTCCCTCGCCGGTCGCTACTTGGTGCTAATGCCCAATAACCCTCGTGCTGGCGGTGTATCGCGCCGCATTGAGGGGGCAGAGCGTAGCGAGCTGCGCGAGGCGATGAGCGCCCTCGCCATCCCCGAAGGGATGGGGCTGATCGTGCGCACCGCCGGGGTCGGCAAAAGCATTGAAGAGTTGCAGTGGGATCTCGACTATCTGCTGCAACTGTGGCGAGCGATTGAGTCCTCGGCCAAAGAGCGGTCTGCTCCGTTCCTGATCTATCAGGAGAGCAACGTCATCATTCGCTCGATTCGCGACTACCTGCGTGCCGATATTGGCGAGATCGTGATCGACGACCCGGCGGTCTACGAAGAGGCCTGCGACTTCATCAAGCAGGTGATGCCCAACTACCTCAGCAAGATCCGCCTCTACCAGGACGAAGTCCCGCTCTTCACCCGCTACCAGATCGAATCGCAGATTGAAACGGTTTTTCAGCGCGAAGTCCAGCTCCCCTCCGGCGGGGCCATTGTGATCGACCACACCGAGGCCCTCACCTCCATCGACATCAACTCCGCCCGCGCCACCCGCGGGGCTGACATTGAAGAGACCGCGCTCACCACCAACCTGGAGGCCGCCGACGAACTCGCCCGCCAACTGCGGCTGCGTGACATGGGCGGACTCTTCGTCATCGACTTTATCGACATGCTCCCCGCTCGCAATCAGCGCGAAGTCGAGAACCGCCTGCGCGAAGCGCTCAAGCAGGATCGGGCGCGGGTCCAGATCGGGCGCATCTCCCGCTTCGGCCTGCTTGAAATGTCACGCCAACGGCTCCGCCCCTCGCTCGAAGAGTCGAGCCAACTGGTCTGTCCCCGCTGCCACGGCCACGGCTCGATTCGCGGCACCGAATCGCTGGCCCTCTCGATCCTGCGCATTATCGAAGAGCAGGCGATGAAAGAGAACACCCTGCGCATTCAGGCCCAGCTTCCGGTCGATGTCGCCACCTTCCTGCTCAACGAAAAGCGCGAAGCAATTCACGCGATTGAGCAGCGACAGGAGGTGAGCGTAATGCTCATTCCCAATCCGCAACTCACCACTCCCGACTACGAAATTGAACGCATTCGTCTCCAGGATGCAGAGGGTCGTAGTGAGGATCCGCCGAGCTATCGGCTGCTCAACGAGGCGCAATCCAAGCCGACAGCAGCAGGGCGGCGTGAGCCGCGCAACGAAGAGCCAGCGGTGAAACGGATCACCCCACTCGCCCCCGCCCCCTCTCCAGCCCCGGTTGTGCTGCCAGTCAGCTCCCCACCAGCGGGAGAGCGCCCGATGCCACTCCCTCCGCAGCCCTCCAAGGGTACCATTAGCGGGGAGTCTGGAGGGTTGATCAAGCGGCTATGGAACAGCCTCTTTGTCGCTAAAAGCGAGGGGGCGCAGAGCGATAGCGCCAATGCCAATGGTGCCGCAGCAGTCAGCAGCCCGCCGCAACCGGCGCTTCAGCAGAGCCGACGTCCCCCCGCAGCACCGGGCGCAGAGTCGCGCAGCGGTGGCGGGCGCAGCGACAACCGCCGCACTGGCGGTCGTAGCGGCGGCAACCTGCGCCGCAACGGCAGAGACGACGACGCACCTCGGCGCAAGGTACGCGACTTCTCCACCCCGCCGCGCAGTGACTCCCAAGGGGAGGGGCGACCCACTCCGGCCCGCAGCGACAGCAGCGGAAGTGGCAGCGCAGCTCCCAAAGAGCGGGGCGAGGGAAACGATGAGCGAGAGCGGGAACGGGAGCGGGAGCGGAGCAACACCGCCAAAGAGCCAACGCCTCCCCACGAGGGGCAAACCAATGTCGCCGGTGAAGAGGAGCAGCGCGAACGCCGCAGCTCACGACGCGGCAAGCGTGGCGGCGGTCGTCGTCGACGCGGCAAAGGGGGCAACGGCGGTGATGAGGGGCAGCAGCAGAACGCACTCGCCAGCGATGGCGACACGCAACAGCCCGGCGCAGCGGCACTAATAACCCCTCCAGCGACAGTAGCCGCCGCGTCTCAAGAGGCACCAGCAGCCCCGGAAGTCGCCCCAGCGGCTGCCCCAGCGGTTACCCAGGTAGTCGCCCAAGAGGAGCCAGCGAGCGCCTCGCCCGCCCCCGTACCTCAAGAGGCACCAGCAGCCCCGGAAATCGCCCCAGCGGCTGCCCCAGCGG
>SLIM01000229.1 GCA_007135625.1 Gammaproteobacteria bacterium | reverse complement strand
TCAGCCGAGTAAAAGCGGTTAAGGTTGTGAAAGTCCTTCAGATGCGGTACAATTTTCCCTACACTAGCTCATTGTTGAGCAGATCAGTGACCGGTTGCACCGGAGATTCTTCTCTGTGCACCCAACTTTTGAGGAAATAGAAAGGAAGAGTGAGTATGAGAATTTTTGAAGAGCTGGAGTCCGAGGTGCGCGGCTATGTGCGTGCATTTCCTGCAATTTTTGATGTAGCACAGGGTTCTTTTATCTACGATGAGCAGGGAACCCGTTACATCGACTTCTTCGCGGGTGCTGGCACCCTCAACTACGGCCACAACAACCCTCTCATAAGCAAAGCATTGATTGAGTATTTGCAGCGTGACGGGATTGTTCATGCACTGGACAAGGCAACCGTTGCGAAAAAGAACTTTTTGCAGAAGTTCTATGATACCATTCTTGCTCCACGTAACTTAAACTACAAGGTGCAGTTCACCGGCCCGACCGGAACCAATGCGGTAGAGACTGCCCTCAAGCTGGCCCGCATGGTCAAGCGCCGCTCCAACGTAATTGCCTTTACCAATGGCTACCACGGGCTGACGATGGGCTCACTGGCGGTCACCGGTAACGACTTCTACCGCGACGAATCCTACGGTGCGCGTAATAACGCAGACTCGGTGCCGTTTGATGGCTATCTCGGTCCCGATATTAACACCATCGACTACCTGCGCAAGTTTCTCCAGGATGGCTCTAGCGGTATCGACCTGCCGGCGGCCATTATTGTCGAGACGGTGCAGGGCGAGGGGGGGATTAACGTCGCCAGTGTGCAGTGGCTACAGGATCTGGAGGCACTCTGCCGCGAGTTCGATATTTTGCTGATTATTGATGATATTCAGGTCGGTAATGGGCGCACCGGAACTTTCTTCAGCTTTGAAAGGGCGGATATTAAGCCCGACATTGTGACCCTCTCCAAGTCGATTGGCGGTGGCCTGCCGATGGCGATTTTGCTGATGCGCCCGGAGCTGGATCAGTGGAAGCCGGGGGAGCATACCGGTACGTTTCGCGGTAATAACCTCGCCTTTGTCGCCGCCACCCAATCTCTTAGCTACTGGGAAAATGAGGACTTCGCCGAGTCGGTTAAGTACAAAGGCGGAATTATGCAGCAGGAGTTGCAACGCATCGTCGAAAAATACCCGCAACTGGATATGGAGCTGCGCGGCATCGGCATGATCTGGGGGCTTGATATTCCGCGCTCCGGTTTTGCTGGCGATGTCTCCAAAGCCGCTTTTGAGAATCACTTGATCATTGAGCTGGCGGGGGCGGAGGATCAGGTGGTGAAGTTCCTCCCGGCACTCACCACCGATGAGGAGATTCTGCGCGAAGGAATGGCAATTATTGATCGAGTGATTGGCGAGTTGCTGGAGCGGAGTGACCTTGCACGCAAAGGTGGGGGGTATTAACCATGGCTGTACGTACCCTGAAGCAGATCATCGGTAGCGAGCGCGAGGTTCATGCCGAAAAAGGTGGGAGGAGGTATTAACCATGATTGTACGTACCCTGGAGCAGATCATCGGTAGCGAGCGCGAGGTTCATGCCGAAAATGGTAACTGGGTCAGCCGTCGCTTTGTGCTAGACGAGGATCACGCCGGTTTTTCGTTTCACGAAACGATCATTAAGGCCGGAAGCGAGACCCATATCTGGTATAAAAACCATATTGAAGCAGTGTACTGTGTTGCTGGCGAAGGGGAGATTGAGGAGGTCGCAACCGGCAAGATCCATCCTATTCGCGACGGTACCCTCTACCTACTCGATCAGCATGATGAGCATTATCTGCGAGGTTTTAGCGATATGCGCCTGATCTGCGCCTTCAACCCGCCGATCCTCGGACGGGAACATCACGATGCCGATGGGGTCTACGCACCGCATCCACAGGATGCGGAGTATCGGAAGGTGCGTGAGTCATTGTGATCAAGCAAATTGGCTCCTTAACCCTTAACCCTTAACCCTTAACCCTTAACCCTTAACCCTTAACCCTTAACCCTTAACCAAAGAGCTTTACAAAAAATGTCGCAACACCGGACTCAAAACCGTTGGTTGGTTGTTGTTGGTGCGGTGCTGATTCAGCTCTGTCTTGGAGCGGTCTACGCCTGGTCGGTCTTCACCCCGGAGCTACTTGCCGCCGGGTGGAGCCGCTTGGACACGCAGATCGTGTTTGCCGTTGGCCTAGCCAGCTTCGCCCTGATGATGCTCGTGGCCGGGCGACAACTCACCCGCTGGGGGCCGCGCCGCTTGGCCATCGCCGGAGGGGTGACGTTGGGACTGGGCTATCTGTTCGCCGGACTCACCGGAGGGAGTAGCTTTTGGGGGGTACTGCTCGGGGTTGGGCTGATCGGTGGTCTCGGCATCGGCTTAGGCTATGTAGTCCCCATCGCCGTTGGCATGAACTGGTTTCCTGATCGCAAAGGGCTGATTACCGGGCTGGCGGTGGCCGGCTTCGGTTTTGGCGCGATGATCTGGGTAAAACTGGCCAGTAACTGGGGCAACCTCCTAGCCAACCATGGACTCGCCACCACGTTTATCCTCTATGGAGCGATCTTTGCGACCCTGGTGCTGATCGGTAGCCGCTGGATGGTGATGCCGCCGCCCGGCTGGAAGCCCGCAGGGTATCAACCCCCGCCGCAACGCGCCGGGTCGGGGGGCGAGGAGTTCACCCTGGGGGAGATGCTCCACACTCCGCAGTTCTACCTGATCTTCCTCACCTTCGCGGTAAGTGCCGGGGCCGGGCTGATGTCGGTCGGGCTGATGCAGCTCTACCCGATGGAGGCACTACAAGCCAACGGCTACAGCGCCACCGAGGCGATGGTGATCGCCGGTACCGCAATGGCGATCTTCTTCAGTCTCGCCAACGGTGTCGGGCGGATCGTCTGGGGCATCATCAGCGACCGCCTGGGGCGCAAACAGGCGGTGATCCTCATGACCGGTTCGCAGGGGATCATCCTGCTCGCCTTCGCCAGCATGGCCGGTCACGAATATCTGCTCTACCTCGGGGCGATGTTAATCGGCTTCAACTTCGGTGGTAATTTCGCGCTCTTCCCGGCACTCACCGCCGATGAGTTTGGCAACCGCTCGGTGGGGCAGAATTACCCCTGGATCTTCCTTTCCTACGGTGTCGGGGGAATCGTCTTCCCGATCCTCGGCGGACTGCTTGGCGACCTGGGCAACTTCTCACTCGCCTTCGCGATCTGCGGCAGCGCCTGCCTAGTCGGTGCAGTCGCCGCCGCAATCCTCTTTCCCCCCCACAAAGAGGAGGCGCATCAGCCGTTTAGTGTGCATGGGTTTTTGCACCAGCTACACCTTTTCGATCACGAAGAAGGCGAGCCGAAGAAAGGGTGAGTGCGCCGCAAACCGAAGGCGAACAGCGCAACAGCTATCGCGAGCAGCGGCGCGAACTGCGCCGTAAGCGGCGTGCTCTCACCCCGCAGCAGCAGCGTGACCACGCCCGCCGCATCGCCCGGCAACTGCTACGCTTGGGGCTACTACGCAGCAGTCGGCGGGTTGCCCTCTACCTGGCTAACGATGGTGAGCCGGATACCGGATATTTGATCGAAAAGCTTCGAAAACGGGGGATTCGCTGCTATCTACCGGTGGTGGCCA
Organism: Gammaproteobacteria bacterium; assembly: GCA_007135625.1. Classification (GTDB taxonomy): domain Bacteria; phylum Pseudomonadota; class Gammaproteobacteria; order Chromatiales; family Chromatiaceae; genus SLIM01. Next base: position 345 of record SLIM01000229.1, on the reverse strand, counting down.
CCTATCCTAAGTACAAAATGGTTTTCTGCCACTACCCACAGGGGGCGCGGCTGCATCCCAACCGCTACGGCATTGGTGAACCGCTCTCCTGCCGCCACCGCGCCCCCCCTTGGGGGCTGGATGTGGTGCTTATGCCGCTGGTGGGGTTTGATGGCGCAGGCAATCGCATCGGCATGGGAGCGGGCTACTACGACCGCTGCTTCGGCTACCTGCTCCGCCGTTACCACTGGCGGCGACCGCGCCTGATCGGGTTGGCCCACAGTTGTCAGCGACTGCCACAGATCGCCGCCCGTCCCTGGGATGTGGCGCTGGATGGGGTGGTGACCGAGCAGGAGACTCTGCTTC
>SLIM01000364.1 GCA_007135625.1 Gammaproteobacteria bacterium | reverse complement strand
TTCATCTGCTCGGTATTAAAGACTTTAAGCTCCACAAACAGGTGAAAATCTTTGACCGTCAACCCCGTCACGGCGAGAAAGAGGTTCGGTTCCAGCACAGCAAAGTAAACAGGTTGCGTACCATCGCCACGAGCTTTTTCGATCCTGTTCTATTCATTCTCTTTTCTCCGTAATGACTCTAAAGGATTTCAAAGTGCATTGAATCACCTCGCATCCAGGTAATCGCTATACCACAAACCACCTAATGGCAAACCTTCGGCCACCATATTTTTGACAATGGTATCATCGCTAGCCCTACGAATGGCTGAATAACCATCCGCCCCTTTTTCCAGCATCCAGACCTCAGCAGGCTCCAAAGCATCGACCAAATAGGGCTGATGGGTGGTAAGAAAAATCTGCGACCCCCCCTTGCGGCCTGTTGCGTGTTCACGAAACTCTGTTGCCAGCGACTCCAACAGTTTGTGATACAGGCCATTTTCCGGCTCTTCGATACATAGAAACGGCGGCGGAGTCGGATCTTCGAGCAGCAGAAGGTAGGCAAACAGCTTTAATGTCCCGTCAGACATCTGTTGCGCATAAAATGGATCTTGAAAACCTTTATCATTAAATCGCAGCAACAGGCGGCCATCGCTGCTCTTCTCGGTATCAATTGTATCAATTCCTGGAATTTTTTCCGCTATCCGCCGCAAAATAGCCTGAAAACGCCTTGGATGTTCCCGCTCTATGAACTGCACAACATTTCCAAGATTATCGCCATGAGTGTTAAGGTGCTTTTGGGGGCCAGCGAGTGGCAGGTTCCTTGCCGCATCGGGTGTAAAGTAACTCAGGTGCCACCCTTCAATAAACTTTCGGAATGCGGAGATCCTTGGGTGTTGCTTTAGTGATCCAAGGGTTGCGACAGCAAGTTTGCGGGTGTCGTTAAGCTCGACGATCTCGGTCTCTTTGGACTCCTCCTCTGCCTCACCGGATTGAATAGAGTGGATCAGACGAAGCAGATCGAAATCGCCCTGCTCCTCATCAATCTGACAGCCCTCTTGGTCGCCCTTCCAAACAACACCTTTTCCAGCATTTAACACCAAAAACGAGAAGGGCCATCCATGCCGCTGCCCTCTGCGCCTCTGCCTAAGGCGCTCTTTTACGATATATGGGCATCCCGAAGCATCTGCATTAACAGAAACTTCATACGTAATAGGGCGGGAGTTCCCATCTTCCTTGTAATAGACCTCAAATTCGATAGGCCCCGTTTGGCCTTGCGTCCGAATACGCTCAATCCCTCCCCTGCCACGCGAGTCGCACGCCTCTTCTACGCCAAACTTTAACGCATCGGCAAGAAACCCGAAGGCATCAAACAGGGTACTCTTGCCAACACCATTCTTGCCAATTACCACTGTCATGGGGGTAAGGGGTTCGACCTGCTGCTGATTCCACAAGCGCCCAATCGCAACCTCTCTTAACGCACCGAAGTTCTTAACCCTAAAACCTTCTATTTTAGCCTTCGATCCTGTTCTATTCATTCTCTTTTCTCCGTAATGATTGCCGTGCAGCATCGCCTCACCTCTCCTCGCGGCGGAGAGGGCAAGGTGGTGCAACTCCAGAGGATACTTTCCGCGATGCGAGACGATTTAGCAAGCCTCCCCGTCACAAGACAATCCCCTTTGCGAGAGAATGTTTTCAATGGTTCTGGCTTCAGGGATTTGCAAACGGCGGGCATCGGTCAGGGCCAGGCAGAGCAGTTCTTGCACGCGGGCAGCGTTGGCGGCTGCATCCATCTGCCACAGCAGCAGCGCAAGGTTGGTACGCCCCACCAGCAGTGAGCGCACATCGCCGAGCTTCTCATAGACCGGTAGCTGCTCTGTCTGGCGAATCTTGAGCGCCTCGTCGAGTTGACCACGCGGGCCTTGATCGTCGTTCCGGCCACCTTGATCGCTCACAGCGAAAGTCCAGCCGCCACAGGGTGGTCGTACATCAATGACAAAATCATTAATCTTAAGTAGTTTTTTCACACCATTCATCATGCCCCGGTATGGCTGATCTTCCAGATAGACGACCAGATGATTTCTGTGACGATTAACGGCCATTAGTCAAACTCTCCGTTCTCGTAGGCATCAACAAAGGTTGCACTTAAGAATTGTTTTTCTACAGCCGACTCCAGCCGTGACGGGTGCAGGTGCGATTGTCTTGTTACCAGAAAAGTATTGTGTTCCGAGAACTCGTTAATGGTTCTCGGATTATGGCTTGAGATGATGAATTGTGATGCCGTAATGCTGTTTTCAAAGGCTTTGCGGCAAGCAGTAATAAAGTGGCTAAGTTCCGGCAAGGATACGTAGTGATCTGGCTCATCCCAGAGACAGAATATCGACTCTTCATGGGTAATCGCAGCTAGCACGGTGGCGGTGAGAAAGTAGATTTTTTCACCATCTGAAAGTTGGCAGAAGTTCAACTCAAGGCTGTTACCTGCGGTGTCGCTGAACGTAAATAACAGCTCTTTTTCATCCCGTCCGGTGGTGGCAAACTTAAAGTTGACAAAGTCGGGCATGCGGAGCTGCATGAAATCGGCAATGCTGGTGTAGAGCGCCGGGTATACGGCCAGTTGATTGCGCATCCAATCCAGAGTATTGCTGCCGTTGCGTTCCAGGTAAGCGATGTCATGCTTGCTGGCACGATTAAAGGTGCTGGGAACTGGGGAGAGTACGAGAATATTGGCTAACCATTCACGAAATAGCGCAATGGGTTCATCAGCATGACGCGTCGAAATCAGCGGCAAGCCTACATGGTGCCAGTCAAGAGTAAACTTGGCGTGTTCGCCCAGTTGGGTTTGCCCCCCTTCCCGCTGGTAGTTGGTGGTGCCGTTGATCTTGAGTATTTCCCGCCCAACACATGGTTGGCTGAAGTTTGCAGGTAGCTCCACCTCTAGCACATATTCGTATACGCGCTTGGCCAGCGTGATGTTCACCTCCAGGTGAATGGCTATGTGCCTCTCTCCAAAGGCAAAGTCGCTTTCGCTGATCAGCTCTTTCAATTGGGTAACACCACGGCCAATTTTTTGCAGTACCTCAATGGCATCAAAAAAGCTTGATTTGCCGGTGCCATTACGGCCCAGCAGCAAAACGGAGTTTTGATCTTTAAGAGGAACTGTAAAGTTCTGCAAGCAGCGGTATTGATGGATATAGATTGTATTCAGCATAAGCTCTTTTACCTTTGCATAGGTGCTGCCGGGGCCTATCCCCGCGTGTGCGGGGGAAACCAGATTGCACGTCAGTGCGCACGAAGACAACCTACTCGGTTTCGATCAGCACTTCGACCTTGCGACTCTCCACGTATTTCTCCAGCACCTTGGCCAGTGCCGACAGACCGCCATCCTTGCCCAGAAACTCCGCGAGCGCACCACCGGCCGCCACCGCCGTGGCGATGATCATTCCGAACGTCACCGGGTCGCCGCGTGTCGCCTCTTCATCGCTTGGTGTGGTAATTTGCATCTCGACAGCCAGCCCGACCTGTTGCAGCTCTGCCGCCAGTTGGGTGGATAACTCGTGCAGGAGAGCGGCATCATCGCCGCGTAGTGTGATACGTGCCATCTGTTGCTCCGTCAAGCCCAAGGAAAAACTGTCCAAGAGTTTAGCATGAAAGTTAAGCAAGCTCCATGTATAATGTGGTTCGAGAACCGGCGTAGGAACCCACAAACAGCTAGGTAAACACGCCAGCACGTTTCATGCGCCAAAGCTCGTCTTCATTACAACACAGGTGGTAACCGCTCACCCCCCCCGTTAAAACCCTCAAAACAAGTCTTGCAGAGCCAAGCGCAATCCGCTAGTCTAACGGCAACCTCACACCAATAGATAGACCGTGTACATCAGCGACCACGACCTTCGTCAACTCCATTGCCGCCAGTGGCTCCGACTTGTTGAGGGGGGGTGAACCGTTACGCGACGGCGCTCTTGCAAGCGTGCAGTAATCGCCATGCAAAACGTATTTGATAAGGAACAAC
>SLIM01000338.1 GCA_007135625.1 Gammaproteobacteria bacterium | reverse complement strand
ATCGCCCGCCGCTGCACCCTCGAACTGGTTCTGGGAAAAAACTTTCTCCCCGATTTTCCGATTCCCGAGGGGATGACCGAGGCGGAGTATTTTCGTGCTGAGTCGCACAAAGGGCTGGAGTGGCGGCTGGCGCGGGTGTTACCGCCGGGCAGCACGGAGTATGCAGCGCGGCGCAAGGTCTATGAGGAGCGGCTGGAGATTGAGCTGGGGGTGATTATCACCATGGGCTTTCCCGGCTATTTTCTTATCGTCGCCGACTTTATTCAGTGGGCCAAAGATCACCAAGTGCCGGTGGGGCCGGGGCGCGGCTCCGGGGCCGGGTCGCTGGTCGCCTGGGTACTTAAGATCACCGATCTCGACCCGATTGAACATGACCTGCTGTTTGAGCGCTTCCTCAACCCGGAGCGGGTCTCCATGCCCGACTTCGATATCGACTTCTGCATGGAGGGGCGCGACCGGGTGATCGACTATGTCGCCCAGAAGTATGGGCGCGACTCGGTGTCGCAGATCATCACCTACGGCTCAATGGCGGCCAAGGCGGTGGTGCGTGATGTCGGACGGGTTCTTGGCCACCCCTACGGCTTTGTCGATCGCATCGCCAAAATGATCCCGTTTGAGGTGGGAATGACCCTCGCCAAGGCGCTGCAAGAGAGCGAGGATCTGCAACGCACCTACGACAATGAGGAGGAGGTGAGCGAGCTGATCGACATGGCGCGTAAGCTGGAGGGGCTGGCGCGTAACGCCGGCAAACATGCCGGTGGCGTAGTCATCGCCCCCGGCCTGCTCACCGACTTCGCCCCGCTCTACTGCGAAGCGGGGTCGCCGCAGATTGTCACCCAGTTCGACAAGGATGACGTGGAGCAGGTCGGGCTGGTGAAGTTCGACTTCCTCGGACTGCGCACCCTCACCATCGTCGATTGGGCGCTACGCACCGTCAACGCCGAGCGGACGGCGGCGGGGGAGGCGGCGATTGATATTAGCGCAATTCCAATGGATGATCCCGCTGCCTTTGCGCTGCTCAAGGCGTGCAACACCACGGCGGTGTTTCAGCTTGAGTCACGCGGCATGAAGGAGCTGATTAAGAAGCTCCAACCCGACTGCTTTGAAGATATTACCGCGCTGGTCGCCCTGTTTCGTCCCGGCCCGCTGCAATCGGGGATGGTCGATGACTTTATCGACCGCAAACATGGCCGCGCCAAAGTGGAATACCCCCATCCGGCGCTGGAGCCGATCCTCAAACCGACCTACGGGGTGATCCTCTATCAGGAGCAGGTGATGCAGATCGCCCAGGTACTCGCTGGCTATAGCCTCGGCGGTGCCGATCTGCTGCGCCGCGCCATGGGCAAGAAGAAGCCCGAGGAGATGGCCAAGCAGGGGGAGATCTTCCGCCAGGGGGCGGTGGAGCGCGGGGTGGAGGAGGGGAGTGCGAAGTATATCTTCGAGCTGATGGAGAAGTTCGCCGGCTATGGCTTTAATAAGAGCCACTCCGCCGCCTACGCCCTGGTCTCTTACCAGACGATGTGGCTCAAGGCCCACTACCCGGCGGCCTTTATGGCGGCGGTTCTCTCTGCCGATATGGATCACACCGACAAGGTGGTGACCATGATCGAGGATACCCGCGCCTTGCAGTTGCAGGTCAACCCGCCCGACATTAACCGTTCGCAGTATAAGTTCACCACCTCCGGGAGGGATACCGTCATCTACGGCCTGGGGGCGATTAAGGGGGTCGGCGAGGCGGCGATTGGCGGCATGATCGAAGAGCGGGAGCGGCATGGAGCCTATCGCGACCTGTTTGACTTCTGTCGCCGCATCGATCTACGGCGAGCCAACCGGCGAGTGCTGGAGTCGCTGATTAAAGCGGGGGCGATGGATCGGCTGGGAGAGAATCGGGCAACCTTAATCGATCACCTGCCGCTGGCGATTCAGATGGCGGAGCAGCACCACGCCACCAGCGCGGCGGGGCAGAATGATCTCTTCGCCGCCGGGGCGCAGCCCGACATTCCCCCAGAGATCGACCCGCAACTGCTCCCCCCGGCACTTCCGGAGTGGGAAGATGAGGAGCGGCTGCGCGGTGAGAAAGAGACCCTCGGCCTCTACCTGACCGGCCACCCCATCGACCGCTATGAGCACGATCTCAAGGCGTTAGGAATCACCCGAATTAAGGATCTCTCGCTGGAGGAGGCGAAGGCCAATAGCAGCTATGGGCGGCGCAACAAAGCGCCAACGGTGCTGATCGCCGGATTGGTGGTCGCGGTCGCGCAGCGCAAGACGCAGCGCGGGCGCATGGCGAGTGTGTTGGTCGATGATCGAACTGGGCGCAGCGAGGTGGTGCTGTTTGGCGATGCCTACGAGAGCCAACGGGATAAATTGGCCGCAGACCGTGTGCTGGTGGTCTCCGGCAGCTTGAGTTATGACGACTACCGCGAAGCGCTCTCGATTCGTGGGGAGACCCTGTTGGGGATTGACGAGGTACGCGAGCAGTGGGGCCATCGCTTGCAGTTGCAGATCGACTCCTCTACACTGCAATCTAACGGAGCTGAACTGGTCACCACTCTCCAGCAACTGCTGACCCCATTTCGCGGTGGCAACTGCGCGATTGTCGCCCACTACCGCTCGCCGCAGGGCGAGGCGGTACTGGAGTTCGGCCCCAGTTGGCGGATCCGTCCCCAGGAACAACTGCTGACCCGGCTGCAAAAACTGCTGGGAGAGGGGCAGGTGCTGCTCCACTACCGCCGTCCCACCTTGCAACGCAGTGAGGGGACATCGCCAACCGGCTGAGTGGCCGGTGAAAAGTTTTGTGCAACCGGCGCTACTGCCCCACCTTGCAACGCAGCGAGGGGACATCATCACCCGGCTGCGTGGCCGGTGAAAAGTTTTGTGCAACCGGCTACTGCATCCCGGGACGCAAAGAACAGGCGATAGCCCCCTTGACTGGGATACCCCGTTTTCGGAACAATGTGGGAAGGATATTGCAACAAAAAAGGGGAAGGAAATGAAAGCTGGTTCGGGAGAGGGGCTTCTGGTCATCGACGATGACATGATGAACTTAGAACTCGTTAAGGTTTATCTGGAGGATTATGGTTTTACCATCCACCTTGCCAGTAATGGTCGGAGCGGATTGGAGCTGGCCCGTAGCAAACAGCCTGACCTGATCATTCTTGATGTGCAGATGCCAGGGATGGACGGGTTTGCGGTGTGCCAGCGACTGAAAAAGGAGGAACAAACGCGCCATATACCGGTTGTTTTTTTCAGTATGTATGGCGATTCAAAACAAAAAGTTCGTGGTTTTGAGCTGGGAGCCGTTGACTTCATCAGCAAACCCATGCAGCAGCAAGAGTTAGTGGCACGGGTGTTGAACCATCTTACGTTTGAAAAAATTAAACGCAACCTGGAAAAACGTCTCGCCCTCTATCAGCAGTACTACGGCCCGATTCCCGAGAATGGCATGAGGAGAGACACCGCCCGCCTCTCGCGCCTCGCCCTGCAACGCATTGAACAGATACGGCAGCAACTGCTGAAGCGACCGGGAAACCCCCCAACCATGGAAGAGTTGGGGAACGAGTTTGGCATCAACCCCAAACGTCTATCACGCGAGTTTCAAGCCGTCCACGGACTCACCCTCTTCGCTTGGCTGCGTGACTACCGGCTCTGCAACGCCGCCAATATGTTGCGTGAGAGCGACCTCTCCGTTGAGGAGATCGCCCGCACCAATGGCTATACCTGCGGAGCCAACTTTGCAACTGCCTTTAAACGCCGTTTTCAGGTCTCCCCCCGGGAGTATCGAAAAACCGAAATCGAGGGGGAGGGTTGAGGTTCGAGATTCGAGGTGCGAGGTTCGAGATTCGAGGTGCGAGGTTCGAGGTGCGAGATTCGAGGTTCGAGGTTCGAGGTGCGAGGTTCGAGGTGCGAGAGTCTAGCACCTAGCGCCTAGCGCCTCGCACCTAGCGCCTAGCGCCTCGCACCTACTCTGTAGTACCATTTGCGGTT
>SLIM01000255.1 GCA_007135625.1 Gammaproteobacteria bacterium | reverse complement strand
GATATGTGGGTAGTGGAGCGCAACCCCTACCTGCAAGACGATCTCTACGACAACCAGCGGCGGCGGCGGTTACTGGTGGATGCCCTGCACCACCGCCTGCGCCAGTTTGAAGAGCGGACTAAGGGCAACCCCCAAGCGCTGGAGCTGCTGGCGCTAACCCGCGCTGCGGTGGAGCGTTTCGCCGCCGAGTTTACCGCAACCACCGCCCTGCGCCGCCAGATTGTGCAGCGCATGAAAGGGGTGACCCGGCGCGACAACATCGACTTTGGCGGGTTGGCACGGGTGGCCCACGCCACCGATGCCACCGACTGGCGGGTCGAGCTGCCGCTGGTGGTGATCATCCCCGACCACGAGCTGGAGGTCGCCGCCATTGTGCGGGCCTGCATCGACTGCGATCTGCGCCTGATTCCGCGCGGCGGCGGCACCGGCTACACCGGCTCGGCGGTGCCGCTGCGGCGTGACTGCGCGGTCATTAATACCGAAAAGCTCGACCAGCTCGGCGCGGTGGAGTGGCTGACCCTCCCCGGCGTGAGCGAACCGGTGGCCACCGTAGTGGCGGGGGCGGGGGTGGTGACCAAGCGGGTCTCGGAGCTGGCTGCACGGCATGGGCTGGCCTTTGCGGTCGATCCCACCTCGCAAAACGCCTCCACCATCGGCGGCAATATCTCAATGAATGCCGGGGGTAAAAAGGCGGTGCTGTGGGGGACCACCCTCGATAACCTGATCACCTGGCGGATGGTCATGCCCGATGGCAACTGGATCGAGGTGGAGCGGATGAACCACAACCTCGGCAAAATCCATGAGCAAGAGGAGGTCTGCTTCGCCATTTGGGAGCTGGATGCTAACGCCGCGCAGCGCGTGCGCTGCCGTGAACGGCTGACTCTGCCGGGATCAACTTTTCGCAAAGCGGGACTGGGCAAGGATGTTACCGACAAGTTTCTCGCCGGTCTGCCGGGGGTGCAGAAGGAGGGGTGCGACGGCCTGATCACCTCCGCCCGCTTTCTGCTACACCGTATGCCGAGCCATGTGCGCACCATCTGTCTGGAGTTTTTCGGTAGCGACCTCGCCCGCTCGGTGAGCGCGATTGTCGCCATTCAGGCGTTTATTGCGGGGCAAGAGTCGGTGGAGATGGCGGGGCTGGAACATCTTGATGAGCGCTATTTGAAGGCGGTGAAGTACGCTACCAAGGCGACCAATCGCGGCGAGTTTCCCAAAATGGTGCTCATTGGCGATTTGGTGAGCGATGACGAGAGCGCCCTGGAGGCGGCGGTAGCGCAGGTTATCACCTTGGCCAGTGAGCGCGATGGCGAGGGTTCGGTTGCGATCAGTCCCGAGGCGCGGCACCGTTTTTGGCTCGACCGTAGCCGTACCGCCGCCATTTCGGCCCATACCAACGCTTTCAAAATCAATGAGGATGTGGTCATCCCGCTGGAGCGGCTGGCGGACTATAGCCGAGGGGTTGAGCGCATTAACATTGAGCTGTCGGTGAGTAATAAGTTGCGCATTATGGAGGCGGTGCTGGAGTATCTGCATGGCGATACCCCGGAGCTGTTGCAGAGTAGCGCCTACCCGCAGGGGGAGGAGACGCGCGATTTTCTGGAGGGGAAACGGCGTGCTGCAACCCATCTGATTGAGGGGGCGCGGCGGCGCTGGTTGCAGATTTTGGAGCGGCTTGACCAGCCCGCCGAGGCGCAGCGCGAGCTGCTTGATGCGGCGGCGCAGGAGCAGTTGCGCGAGGGGGATACGCTGCTCGATCTGCTGCTGCGGCGGGTGTTGCGCCATAGCTATCGGGAGGAGATTGAGCGGCGGTTAAAGGAGCTTTTTTCGGGGCGTGAACTGAAGCCGGTGCGCGAGCGGCTCGACCAGATTCATGCCGAGATTCGCGATAGCCGCCTCTTTGTTGCGCTCCACATGCACGCTGGCGATGGCAATGTCCACACTAACATTCCGGTTCACTCCTCCAACTATGCGATGCTGCAACAGGCCGATCAGGTGGTGGAGCGGATTATGGCTCTCGCCTGTGCGTTGGGCGGGGTGATCTCCGGGGAGCATGGAATCGGCCTGACCAAGCTGCAATATCTTGAACCGGAAAAAATCGCCGCGTTTCAGCGTTACAAGCAGCAGATCGACCCCGAGGAGCGTTTTAATCCCGGCAAGCTGCGCCCGGAGGCCGATCTGCGCCACGCCTACACCCCTTCGCTGCGGTTGGTGCAGCAGGAGGCGATTATTCTCGAAGAGAGCGAACTCGGGGCGCTCAATGATGATGTGCGCCACTGCCTGCGCTGTGGCAAGTGTAAACCGGTCTGCATGACCCATGTTCCGCGTGCCAATCTGCTCTACTCGCCGCGTAATAAAATCCTCGGCAGCGGTCTGATTATTGAGGCTTTTCTCTATGAGGACCAGACCCGGCGCGGTCTCTCGCTGCGCCACTTTGCCGAGATGAATGACCTCGCCGACCACTGTACCCTCTGCCACAAGTGTTATAACCCCTGCCCGGTCAACATCGACTTCGGCGAGGTTACGGTGCGTATGCGCCGTATCTTGCGCCAGCGCGGTAAGCGGCGCAGTAACCTCGCCACCCGCGCTGCCCTCGCCTTTCTTAACGCCAGCGAACCGCGCACCATTAACCTCCTGCGGCTGCTGCTCGGGCGCGTCGGCTTCGCCGCTCTCGCTCTGGGACAGCGCTTGGCGCGGCCTCTGCTCGGCAATCCCAACGCCCTCCCCGCCGCCACGAGTGCCGCGCCCGGCCCGATTACCGAGTTGCGCGAGATGCTGCGCCGCTCGATCCCGGTGCAGCTCACCGCGTACACCTTGCGCTCGGCGCTGCATTTGGAAGAGCGCACCACCGTGCCGATTCTGCGCAATCCGCAGCGTAGTGAGGCGGGTGAGGCGGTCTTCTACTTCCCCGGCTGCGGCTCCGAACGGCTGTTTAGCGACATCGGCTTGGCTACTCTGGCGATGCTCCACCACCTCGGCAGTGAAACGGTACTCCCCCCCGGCTACCTCTGCTGCGGCTATCCACAGCAGGCCAGCGGGCTGGAGGCGCAGGGGCGGCGGCTTACCAATGATAACCGTATTCTTTTTCATCGTATCGCCAATACGCTGAATTATTTGGATATTAAGACGGTGCTGGTCTCCTGCGGGACGTGTAGCGATCAGTTGCAGAAGTACCAGTTTGAGCAGATTTTCCCCGGCTGTCGCTTGCTGGATATTCACGAATATCTGCTGGAGAAGGGGTGTACTCTCCCCCCCAGCGGCGACCCCTCCTGCGCCTATCTCTACCACGACCCGTGTCATACCCCGCTGAAGCGCGGTGATCCGCTTACCACCATTCGCGCCTTGGTGAATCAGCCGGTCACTCTCTCCGACCGCTGCTGCGGCGAGGCGGGTACCCTCGGGGTCGCGCGTCCCGACATCGCTAATCAAGTGCGCTTTCGCAAACTCGAAGAGCTGCGCGGTGCGATGCAGCAGCATCAGGAGCCGTACCAAGAGCAGCACGCCGCTCCCCCGCCGCTGCGCCTGCTCACCACCTGCCCGGCCTGTACCCAAGGACTCCACCGCTATCAGCAGGAGACCGGCCTGCAGATCCGCTATCCGGTGGAGGAGCTGGCCAGCCACTACCTCGGTGCGGAGTGGCAGCAGCGCTTTATTGCGCAAATCACCCGAGAAGGGATTGAGAGGGTTTTGTTGTGAGATTCTAGGTTCGAGGTGCGAGGTGCTAGGTGCTAGGTGCTAGATTCGAGGTGCGAGGTGCGAGGTGCTAGATTCGAGGTGCGAGGTGCGAGGTGCGAGGTGCGAGGTGCGAGGCGCTAGATTCGAGGTTCGAATCTCGCTCCTCGAATCTTCCCCTTCCCTCTCGCTCCTCGTGTCTCGCTCCTCGAATCTCGAATCAAACTCCGTTATTTTTTGGGTCTTTGATTACTCCCCGTTCGGTGACGATCACATCAATCAGGCTGGCGGGGGTGATGTCGAAGACGGGGTTCCAGACTTCGGCTCCTTCGGCTCCGAG
>SLIM01000048.1 GCA_007135625.1 Gammaproteobacteria bacterium | reverse complement strand
TTAAGCGACCTGCGCGTCCGCCAGGCGCTGGCCAGCGGTATCGACATGGAGCGCATCCTCGGGTTGATCTCACAGGGGCAAGATCGCTGGAACCGGCACCCAATCCCCTCCACCAGCCCGCTTTATACCCCGTTACCCACCCCATTTCACTACGACCCGGAGCGGGCCAACGCACTCCTGGATGAAGCGGGTTATCCACGCGACGCGAACGGCATCCGCTTTCGACTGACGCTGGACACCGCCCCCTTTGGCACCAACACCAAAGTGATGGAGACCCTCCGCTTTGAGTATCGTCGCAACCTGGGGGTCGCGGTCGATCTCCACCATAGCAGTCACTTCGTGGAGTGGGCCACACGGTTAGTACGTCGCGAATTTGAGATGACCTTTTGGCTGATCTTCAGCTTTCGAGACCCGCTGCTCAGTTTTCACCGCATCTTCCACTCCCGCCGCCCCGAAGAGTCGGAGATCTTTGTCAACCAGTCGGGCTACCACCACCCGCAGATCGACCGCCTGCTTGCAGCAGCAGCGGAGGAGAGCGAACCCGAGGCGCGGCGGCACCTCTATGCAGAGGTGCAGCAGGAGATCTTCACGCTACTCCCGATGATCCCGATGTCGCTGGTCGATCTGCATCATGTCTATCGCAAGGGCTTGATCGGGCCAGAGTTAAGCTCCTGGGGTACGACCGCGCCCTACGATGAGTGGCGCTGGCGTGAGCGAGAGTGAGTCGGCCTGCGGCAGTGACCTCTCTCGGTATATCGGGCAAGGTCTTAGTCTGGCTGCTGCTGGTAGCGGCGGTACTCGGCTCCTCCTTCTGGTACAGCCTGGAGCGCTTCGCCGACTTTCAGCAACGCTTTGCCCGCGTCGCCCAGCAGCAGATCCCGGAGCTGATCGCGGTCGCCGAGCTGGCCCAGGAGACCAGCTTGCTGGTTTCGCGGGTGCAGGATATTCTCCTTATTGAAAACGAGTTTCAGCTACGCAATATTGAGGATCTGATCGCCACCTCAGTGGCGCAGGCCGACCATATTGCTACCCAGTTTGAACAGGGGGAGCGCTCGTTTCAGCAGGCATCACAAATTACCGAGCGCTTTCGCCATCTGGCAGCAGGCCTGACCCGGCTCATGGCGCTGAAAAACCGTCAGTTGACCCTGGAGCAGCACCACCTCACCATCTACCGCCGCCTTGGGATGATCGCCCTGGATCTCAACGAGGTCGATCACCCGCTCGCCGCCGCAATCGCCGCGACTCCCCCACCCGAGGCCACTTCGGCACTCCTCCAATGGTGTCTGCATAACCGGCGGATGCTGGCGTGGCTGCAAGGGGTACAGGCGACCCACCACCCCCACCTGATCCGGGAGCGTCAGCAGCACTTTGCCCAGGAACAGGCAGCCGCCGAGCCGCTGCTGGCACACCTCCCCCCCGCGATCCGCTTCACCGCCGAGCGCCTCTTTCGTGAGCTGACCAGCTACGGCAGCGGCACACAGAGCCTGTTTCACGAAGGGGTCGAGCTGGTCGAGCTGCGCTGGGAGCTGGAGAGCTTAATCCACGACCAACGGCACCTCTTGGCCCTCCTGCTGGAGGAGTCGCAGCAGTTGCACCGTGCGGTGTGGGAAGCGGCGCTGGCCGAAGAGGCGCTGTTTACCCAAAGCATTGAGCGATTGCGTCAGGTGCTCTTTATCTTGGGCGTGATCAGCCTGCTCTCCCTGATCGCCCTCTACCTCTTCGTGCGACGCTCGGTGATTCACCGCATCCTACTGTTGCAGCAAAAGATCACCGTCAACACCCAGCGTGATCCGCTGCCGATTCTCCTCCCCGGTAACGATGAACTCTCCACCATGGCCCGCGAATTTAACTATTTCGTCGATGTGATTCACCGGCGTGAGGCGGAGCTGCGCGAGAGCGTCGCCCAGGCGGAGTTGGCGAACCAAGCCAAAAGCGCCTTTATCGCCAATATCAGCCACGAAATTCGCACCCCGATGAACAGCATCATCAATCTCACCCGTCGCACCCTCGACGAGCCGCTCGATGGAGCCGTGCGCAACCGCCTGCACAAGGTATCGCGCTCCGCCGACTATCTGCTGCGACTGATTAACGACATCCTCGACTTTGCACGCATCGAAGCGAACCATCTGGAGCTGGAGACCTCCCTCTTTCGTCCCCAAGAGCTACTCACCGCGTTAGAGAGTCACGCCGAAGAGGCCGCGCACAAAGGCCTCTCTTTTCACCACCACAGCGACCCCGAGCTACCGCCGGTGCTACGCGGTGACCCGCTGCGCATTGAACAGATTCTGCGCAACCTGGTGGGCAATGCCGTCAAGTTCACCCATCAGGGTGAAGTAGTCGTCCAGATGCAGGTGGTTAGGCAGGAACAGCGGCAGATCTGGATCGAACTCTCGGTGAAAGATAGCGGTATTGGCATCGCCGAAGAGAAACTGGAGCTGATCTTCACCCCCTTCAGCCAAGCCGACGACTCCACCAGCCGCCACTTCGGCGGTTCTGGCCTAGGGCTGGCGATCTGCCGCCGCCTCACCGAGCGGATGGGGGGAGAGCTAGGGGTAAAAAGCCACCCCGGCGTAGGTAGCCACTTCTTCTGCATCCTGCCGCTAGAGGTTGCCGACCTAGCGGCACTCCAGCAGCAGCAACTTGCGCGTAGGGAGGAGAGCCTCTCCAAGGGGGAGATCGAGGTGCTGCGCGGTCAGCCGATCCTGGTGGTGGAGGATAACCCATTCAACCAGGATGTCATTCTCGACATGCTGGAGCAGGTCGGTGTCGCAAGCGACCTCGCCCACAGCGGCCAGCAGGCGATTGAGCGGGTAGCAGAGCGCCCCTATCATCTGATCCTAATGGATATTCAAATGCCGGGGCTGGATGGCTACCAGACCAGCCGAGCGATTCGCGCCCTGCCCGCTGGGGCGCAGATCCCGATCATCGCGCTCACCGCTAACACCCTTAGCGAAGTGGGAGAGCGCTGCCGCGCCGCCGGTATGAACGACCTGCTGATTAAGCCGCTGCACCCCGACCAGCTCTACCGCACCCTCGCCCGCTGGCTACCGGCCCGGCAAGGACCGCCGCAACCGAGCGCAAAAGCCGAAGTAAAGCCCTCGCGCCGGGTGGCGCAGGCGACCCAAGAGCTATTTTGTCGCTACCACCACGACACCATGGCGCAGTTGCAACAGGCCCTCGCCGCTGGTGATCAGGAGCAGGCACGGCTGCTCAGCCACAACCTCCGCTCCGCCACCGCCACCATTGGCGAAGTGCAACTTAGCGAACACTTCAGCTATATTGGGCGGGAGATTAGCGGCGGACGTATGGAGCGCCTCTCCGCAGAGTGGATTGAGGAGCTGGGGCAGGAGATGGAGCGGCTGGTGGAGCGGCTAAAGGCGGAGTGCGAACGAGAAACGAGAAGCGAGAAGTGAGAAACGAGAAGTGAGAAGCGAGAAACGAGAAGTGAGAAACGAGAAGTGAAAAGCGAGAAGTGAGAAGCGAGAAGTGAGAAGTGAGAAGCGAGAAGTGAAAAGCGAGAAGTGAGAAGCGAGAAGTGAGAAGCGAGAAGCGAGAAGCGAGAAACGAGAAGCGAGAAGCGAGCAGATCAAGCAAATCACCACGGAGATAAAAACACCATGAACGCACAACAACGCGCCCAAGGCGCTCTACTGGGACAACTGGCCGGTGATGCCCTCGGCAGCCTGGTGGAGTTTCAAGGGCCAGAGCAGATTCGCAGGCGCTACCCCCAAGGGGTACGCGACCTAGCCGATGGCGGCACCTGGGATACCCTCGCCGGACAGCCCACCGACGACTCCGAACTGGCTCTCATGCTCGCCCGCTCGCTGGTCGCAGAGGGGACGTATCACCTAGAAAAAGTTCGCGAACGCTACTACTTTTGGTACCAATCCGACCCCTTTGACATCGGCCACACCACCCGACGCGGCCTACGCGGCGACCCCGACCCCAGCAGCCAGGCCAATGGAGCGCTGATGCGCATCAGCCCGCTCGGCATCTTCGGTGCCAACCG
>SLIM01000128.1 GCA_007135625.1 Gammaproteobacteria bacterium | reverse complement strand
CGCCTGCCGGAGAACGCCATGCTGCGTACTGCCTACGCCCGTCTACTTCTTGAAAGCGGAGAGGTCGAGGCGGCCTACCGCCAATACCAGCGGCTACTGGAGTTGGCGGGGGAGGGGGGATACGAGACCCGCTTCACTCTCGGCACCCTGGCGCTACGCCTCGACTGGCGGGAGCAGGCGGTGGAGTGGTTCGAGGGACTCTACCAAGATAACCACAAGCGCGGTGAAAGCGCTTTCTACCTCGGCTGGATCGCCGAAGAGGCGGGCGAGGTTGAGCAAGCGCTGGGGTGGTACCGACGGGTACGCAGCGGCCAGGTGCGCAACGATGCTTTTCTGCGCATGGCCGGGATGGTGGCCGCCGAAGATCTCGCTAGCGCCCGCCAGATGTTGCGCCAACTTCGCCTGGATGCCGACAGCCTTGAAGAGGAGCGGCGCAACTGGCTGATCGAAGGCTCGCTAGTGGCACGTTACGGAAGCGACCCGGAAGAGGTCTACCGCCACTACGACGAGGCGCTGGAGCATTTGAAGGATGACCCCGAGCTGCTCTACGCCCGCGCCATGTTTGCGGTCGAGCGTGATGAACTCGATATCCTGGAGCGCGACCTGCGGCGTATTCTCGCTAACGATCCCGACCACGCCAACGCCCTCAACGCCCTCGGCTACACCCTTGCGGATCGTACAGACCGCTACCAGGAGGCCTACCGCTACATCGCACGCGCCCTGGAGCTACTCCCCGACTCGGCAGCGGTAAAAGACAGCATGGGGTGGGTCTATTTTCGTTTGGGGGAGCTGGAGCAGGCCGAACACTATCTGCGCGAAGCCTTTGCAAAAAAGCGGGATGCGGAGATTGCCGCCCACCTTGGCGAGCTGCTGTGGATCACCGGGCGCGAGGAGGAGGCGCTAGAGGTGTGGCAAGTGGGTGCTGAGGCCGACCCGGAGAGCGACTACCTGCGCAACACCCTGGAGCGGTTGCAGGTGGAGTTGCCAGTAGATTGAGGTCCGCAAGAGGAGAGGTGAGCGGCAAAGGGAGTGCAGGCACCACCACCCGCCCTCTCTCCTCTGCCCTCTGTTCTCTCTCCTCTCTCCTACCGCTAGTTATTCTGAATCACAATGTTGGGGAACTTCGCCGCATAGCTCTTCGCCTGCTGCGAGAGTTTCGCCGCTGACCGGCGGGCGATTTCCCGGTAGATCTGTGAAATCCGCGCCTCCGGCTCGGCCACCACCGTCGGTTTACCGCCATCGGTCTCTTCGCGAATGCGGATATCGAGCGGCAGCGCCCCGAGAAAATCGACATTGTACTGTGAAGCCATGCGCTGCCCACCGCCCTCGCCGAAGATGTGCTCCTCATGGCCACACTTTGAGCAGATGTGGGTACTCATATTCTCCACGATCCCCAGCACCGGCACCTCGACCTTCTCAAACATCTTAAACCCCTTGCGGGCATCGAGCAGCGCAATATCCTGCGGAGTGGTGACGATAATCGCCCCGGAGACCGGGATCTTCTGCGCCAAGGTCAGTTGGGTATCGCCGGTGCCGGGGGGAAGATCAATCACCAAATAATCCAGCTTATCCCAGTTGGTATCATTCAGCAACTGCTCCAGCGCCTGGGTCACCATCGGGCCGCGCCAGATCATCGGGGTCTCCTCATCGACCAGAAAGCCGATGGACATCGCTTGCAAGCCGTAGTTGCTCATCGGCTCCAGCGTCTTGCCATCCTTCGACTCGGGATGACCCGAAACCCCCAACATCCGGGGCTGGGAAGGGCCGTAGATGTCGGCATCCAAAATCCCCACCTTGGCCCCCTCAACAGCCAGCGCCAGCGCCAGGTTGATCGCCGTGGTAGACTTGCCGACTCCCCCCTTACCTGAGGCGACGGCGATGATATTCTTTACATTATCAATGGGCTTCAGCGCCTTCTGCACCGAGTGGGCGACCACTTTCCAGGTCACCTCGACATCGGCGCTAGCGACCCCCTCAACCGCCGTAATCCGCTCCTCAAGGATCTGCTTCAGCTCTGCAATAAAGCCGTTGCAGGGGTAGCCCAGCTCCACCTTTACGGCGACCCGGTCGCCCTCAAGGATCACCTCCTTAACCGCCTTCGCGGTGACCAGATCCTTATTTAAGTAGGGGTCGGTATAGCCCTTCATCGCCTCTTCGATCAATTCGCGGGTCGGTTCTGCCATGGTTCTCTCCAGAGTTAAAGGGGGGGTCACTAACCTGCGCCACAGGCCGTGATCGACTACAGAAAAAGCAAACGGGATATTCTACACCGGGTGGGATGCAAAACAGCGGAAAAAAGCAACGTTCGGGCCAACCGGGTGCGCGACCCAAAGTGGTGCTTTGGGCAGCACGGCACGACTTCGGAAGGAGGTCGTGGGTCGCTCCGGGGGGCGACAGGTAGCCTGAAGCGCCGCCCTACAAGGCTTGTGTATCGGTTGGTGTCGCACCCGAGTCAACCTTGCCTCTCCCATCGAACCCGAGATTGTGGGACAATGGGGCAATCTGCAACACCCCGTCGGCATTTTTCAGGTTGCAAAGCGGGATGTTTTCCTTCAAACCCAACACAATCCTAATGAACTAACATGCCACACCGAAAGATCCTCGTGACAAGCGCCCTGCCGT
The DNA here is from genome assembly GCA_007135625.1 of Gammaproteobacteria bacterium. Classification (GTDB taxonomy): domain Bacteria; phylum Pseudomonadota; class Gammaproteobacteria; order Chromatiales; family Chromatiaceae; genus SLIM01. The sequence continues at coordinate 1,399 of SLIM01000128.1, read as the reverse complement.
ATGCCAACGGCCCGATCCATATCGGCCACCTGGTGGAGTACATTCAGACCGACATTTGGGTGCGCTTTCAGAAAATGCAAGGTCACCAGTGCTACTACTGCTGTGCCGACGACACCCACGGCACCCCGATCATGCTACGCGCCGAAAAAGAGGGCATTACGCCCGAGCAGCTTATCGACCGCGTCTGGCATGAACACAAGGCCGACTTCGACGGCTTTTTGATCGACTTCGACAGCTACTCCAGCACCAACACCCCCGAAACCCGCCACTACGCCGAGCAGATCTACCGCACCCTGCGGGATAAAGGCTTGATCGAAGAGCGCACTATCGAGCAGTTCTACGACCCGCTCAAGGAGATGTTCCTCCCCGACCGTTTTATCAAGGGGGAGTGTCCTAAATGCCACGCCAAAGAGCAGTATGGCGACTCCTGCGAGGCGTGCGGTGCCACCTACCAGCCGACCGAACTGATCGAACCCTTCTCCGCCATCTCCGGGGCGGCCCCCGAGCGGCGCGAATCGGTCCACTACTTCTTTCGGCTGCAAGCCTGCGCCGACTTCCTGGAGAGCTGGATCCAACCGCCCCGGGTGCAGCACGAAGCGGCCAATAAGCTCAACGAATGGCTGCACAGCGGGCTATCGGACTGGGACATCTCCCGCGATGCCCCCTACTTCGGCTTTGAGATTCCCGATGCCCCCGGCAAATACTTCTACGTCTGGCTTGATGCCCCCACCGGCTACATGGGCAGCTTCAAGGCCCTCTGCCAGCGCGAAGGGATCGAGTTTGACCCGTTTTGGGACAAGCAGCAGGCGGCCGCCGCAGGCACCGAACTTTACCACTTTGTTGGCAAAGATATTCTCTACTTTCACGCCCTGTTCTGGCCCGCCGAGCTGGAGAGCGCCGGGTTTCGCACCCCCAGCGCAGTTTTCGCCCACGGTTTTCTCACCGTCAACGGGCAGAAGATGTCCAAATCACGCGGCACCTTTATCACCGCCGCGAGCTACCTTCAGCACCTCAAACCGGAATATCTGCGCTACTACTTTGCCGCCAAACTGGGTGCCGGGATTGAAGATATCGACCTCAGCCTAGAGGACTTCGTCGCCCGGGTAAACGCCGACCTCATCGGCAAATACATTAACATCGCCAGCCGCTCCGCCGGGTTTTTGGTCAAGCGCTTCGACAGCACCCTCGCCAGCGTCGAAGGCGAAGCGCTACTGACCCAGCTCCAGCACGGGGCCAAGGAGATCGCCGACCACTACGAAGCCCGCGAATTTGGCAAGGCGCTACGCAAAATCATGGCACTCGCTGACGAGGTCAACCTCTACACCGACGGTAAAAAGCCGTGGGAGATGGCCAAACAGGAGGGGCAAGAGGCCGCCCTGCAGCAGGTCTGCAGCGTGCT
>SLIM01000222.1 GCA_007135625.1 Gammaproteobacteria bacterium | reverse complement strand
TAAGGGCTAAAAAACAAAGGAGTTTTGACGTGTTTCCGCGAACCTCCTAACAAGTTCGCCATTGCTACAGGTTCGCACAGCATACATCTACGGGCCATTATACCACAAATGCACAAAAAAATACTCTACGTATCTTGCTGGATCATACCCGTCGTCGCCTCTCTACCCCATCAAATCGGGGTGGTAAGGCGGCATCTGATCGGTTATCTTCTCCCATTGTGTCTTTTCCAGTTTCGTGTTCTTTTGGCCATGGATCAAGCCCAAAAAGGATAGCGGGTTTCCGAGGGTCTACAACCTGTTTATTTTGGCCTTGATCATAGTTCCGGTCACCTTGACCGCTCACAGCGAAAGTCCCGCCGTAAGTGGCTGAGTTCTTGGGGCAAAATGCCCCGTTTAACACTCTCCGGTCATGGCATTAGCCGGAAGGATGACCAAGACCGCTTCAGCGCTGATTCGGCCCGAACCTGCACGACTGGGTAGATGAAAAGCTAGACCATTCCGAGGAGACCATTCGCCAAGATTTGAAATACATCTTGTTATGCTCAACTATACGATAATCGAAATCAACATTTACTCTTTACATCAAAAACACAAAAAATGGTGAAAAAAATGAAGCCTGGAAAAAAAGATATACCGGTAAAGATAAAAATATCAGGAGAGAAATTGGACGAATTGCAAAAATACTCCTGGCATATGACCGAATCGTTTGGATTAGATAAAAAAATAGATAGATATAAAGGCGTAAGACCCATATCACTCTACAGTTGGGATTTAGAGTGTATTGTAGATACTATTGATACAGTTCTTAGTGATGCAAAAGAGTATCCAGATCAAGAAGATGAAGGGTATCTCAGGCTCCAGGAGTTATTTATTCACCTAAAAAGCATCTATAAAAACACCTATGAACGATAAAAAAGCAGCGAAAGCCGCACCGCTTTGGGTGGTCTGAGTTTAGCCAGTTGTTAGGCATTGAACGGCGGCGACCCCAATTTATGGTCCACCTGAAGTGCAATATCATACATAACATCATACACGGCATCTTCGTACGTTTTATAATATGCGAATTCCTCTATAAAGTTATGTTCGCCATGAGCAATCTTATTGCGACGAGCCACAAGTGTTTTGAGTTTCAAATCATGTTCAACGACTTTTGAGGTGTCGAGATCGGCAGCCGATAACAGCTCAACGAGCACAGTTGGCCATAAATTTGATTTAGTATCAACATCAGGAAATTGCGGTGGTACAGCAAGATGGCTGTTTTCAAAATGTATTATCTCGTTCATCAAATCAAGATCGGCCATTTTTCTCATGTCAGTAAAGAACCCTTTGAGGGCTAATGTTTTGGTGGGCAGTGGAAGGTCTCGGCATGCTATGCCGCAGTTTTCGATGAAATCATAAAATAGCATTAAAGTATTTTTGCAAAAACCCTCATAGTGGGCATAGAGCAGCGCCCACGCTGCACGCAGAAGACTTTTCTTTTGAACGACAGTAACCCCTGTAGAGGACAGTAAAATACGTATTGAAGCAATTTCCGCCTCACGCCAATTTAGATCCTCAGTGACGCTATCAAGAATATTCATGGGGTACCAAATATTTTTGAAACCGCCTCAATGCGTGCGTTAATTTTTGTTATGGTATTTGCCCCAGGGCCAGCTGATTGCAAGAATTCTTCGTTAGAAAATGCTTGCTGTAACTTTTCAATAACTCTGGCTGAATCCATTGCCCGAATTGAAGTTTCATTCTCGCTAAACGCACAAACAGCGGCTTCATAGTAGGCAGGTGCTAATCTGCCAGTAGGGCTCCCGTCTTCATTAAACCTAGTAAAAGCCTTATCTCCGGCCTTTTCAAAGATGAGGTTAAATACATTTTCAAAATGCCTGCGTTCTGATTGAAGATCAAATTTATGCTTGTTAAATAAGACATCCTCCATAAAGGCATCGAGCCACTCCTCAATATTTCCTTTATATTTATGCCTGTAGGTTGTTACGGCAAAGAATCGTAATACGAGTTCCTCATCTGCTCGTTTTTCCTTAAAAGAGTCCGGTAAACGAGATATTGCACTAGAAAAAGCATGATGCTCTGCCATTTCTTGGATTGCGTCGTAAAATATGCTGCCACCATCAACCATTCTTGAACTACAATTTCGTATCTCTTGTGCCGACAAGAGTGATCCACCAGTGTTTAAGCGCTTGAACATTTCATACTTAACGAACGCGTCTCCCGATTTATTTATTATGGTTGCGCGAATTGGAGACCTTTTTACTTTTAGGCGGACTGAAAGAGGGAGATCATTAAAGGTTTTGTCATTTAACTGGCTAATGATATCGCATCCAACCAAAATTAACTCCGGCTCGCCAATAGCTGCATGATCAAGGAACTGCAATACAGAGCTGGTCCTTTGAAGGCCATCAATTAGCTCCAGGACACCATCAGTTCCCTCAACAAGGAAAATTGGAGGAATTGGAAGGCCTAATATAATTGACTCTACAAGTCGTGATCGCTGTTCATTCGACCAACGGAATAATCGCTGATATTCGGGGCGAATTACGATTTCTTTGTCATTGTGCAAGTTAAGTAGTTCGCCAAAAGAGAAATCGACGGCTGTGGTTCTAATTTCTCTTTCAAACTTGGAATTTTTGTCCATAAGCATTTAACTCTCTTATAGCAAGCGGGTTACTTGAACCATTGTTTGGTGTTGCCTAACATGCAATATACGGCGTAGCCGTGGTTACTAAAGTTCCTAGTATCAGAAGCAAGCTACTAATACTAGAAACTAGGCACCTAATACTAGGTTCCTAGTATTAGAAACCTTCCAGATCCTCTCCCTGGGCCGCCACGCGGTCTGCGAGTTCTAAGGCAAGGGCATCATCATAGCTCACTTCCCACGGTTTATGTCTGGGTTGGTTGCGGCACGGTTCATGCTCAACAAGCAGCAGCAGAAACAGGCTTTAGATTCTAGCGAACTTTCACCAATCTAGCAACTGTTTTTTACAACCCGCATCTACCCGCAAGGCATCAAAGAAAGGCGCAGAACCACAGATCCAAAGTGGTCAAGACTTGATTATTAGTCAAATCGTTTCATCGACTCCGACCCTTTTGGTTTTTTTTCAATCCACTCCCGACTAATAAAGCCGGGAGAACCGCCCTTGCGTATCTTGCTAGATTATACCCCTCCCCCCTACTCCGGCAACGCACTCTCTCCCATCAAAAACGCATCGACCGCACGCGCACACTGCCGCCCTTCGCGAATCGCCCAGACGACCAGGGATTGGCCTCGGCGCATATCACCAGCCGCGAAGACCTTGTCAATCGAGGTGCGGTAAGCCTGTTCGCCTTCGATTGCCCCCTTCACATTGCCACGCGCATCAAGTTCGACGGCGAGCTGCTGCAGCATTCCTTCGTGTACCGGGTGGACAAAGCCCATGGCGAGGGTAACGAGGTCAGCTTTGAGTTCAAACTCACTACCGGGAACCTCTTCCGGCTTGCCGCTGCTCCAATCGAGTTGAATACAGCGTACCCCGCTCACCTGCCCGCTTTCGCCACTGCTTACAAACGCTTTGGTGGCAACCGAGAAGAGCCGTTCGCACCCCTCTTCGTGAGAGCTGGAGGTGCGCAGTTTATTGGGCCAGTAGGGCCAGATCAGCGCTTTGTCCTCGCGCTCAGGGGGGCGCGGCATGATCTCCAATTGGGTAACCGAGAGGGCGCGGTGACGGTTAGAGGTGCCGATGCAGTCGGAACCGGTGTCGCCGCCGCCGATCACCACGACATGCTTGCCTTCGGCGGAGATGAACTGCTCTTCGGGGATCGGGTCACCCTGTACCCGGTGGCTGTTGCTGGTGAGAAACTCCATGGCGAAGTGAATACCCCGGAGTTCACGCCCCGGTATCGCTAGGTCGCGGGGCTGTTCGGAGCCGCCGCAGAGCAGCAGAGCATCGTACTCTTTCAGCAAGCGCTCAGTGGGAATAGCTACGCCGACATGGCTGTTGGTATGAAACTCGACCCCTTCGGCGTGCATCTGGGCGAGGCGGCGGTCGATCACCTGCTTTTCTAGCTTGAAATCGGGGATGCCGTAGCGCAGCAGGCCGCCGATGCGGTTGGCCTTTTCAAATACCGTGACCCGGTGACCGGCGCGGGCGAGCTGCTGGGCGGCGGCGAGTCCGGCGGGACCGGAGCCGACGATAGCGACTTTTTTCCCGGTTTTTCGCGCTGCAATCTCCGGTACGATCCACCCCTCCTGCCAGGCGCGTTCGATGATGGCGCACTCAATGGTTTTGATCGTGACCGATTGATCTTGCAGATTGAGGGTACACGCCTCCTGACAGGGGGCGGGGCAGATGCGTCCGGTAAACTCGGGGAAGTTGTTGGTGCTGTGGAGTACCTCTATCGCTTGCCGCCACTCGTTGCGGTAGACCAGGTCGTTCCAGTCGGGGATGATATTGTTGACCGGGCAGCCTTGGTGGCAAAAGGGGATGCCACACTCCATGCAGCGCCCCCCCTGCTGTTGCAGGGCTTGGCCGGAGAGTGGGATAACAAACTCTCGGTAGTGGTTGACGCGATCCGCCACCGGCGCGTAACTACGCTCTTGGCGGTTGAACTCCATAAATCCTGTTGGTTTACCCATCTCAACGGCTCTCCTCGGCGAGTTGTGGATTGGCCTGGCGCTTGGCCTGCATCTCCAGCAGGGCGCGGCGGTAGTCTACCGGCATGACCTTGACAAACTTGGGGAGGTACTCTTCCCATTGGTCGAGGATGGCTGCGGCACGCTGGCTGTTGGTGTAGCGCCGGTGATCTTCGATCAATTGACGCAGGCGGATGGCATCGAAGCGGGTCATGTCGTGGCGAACATCGACCCGCCCGTTGCTCTCTAGGTCGCCCCCTTGGTGTTCCAACTGCTCCAGTGCCTCCTCTTCGGCGGCGATTGGCTCCAGTTCGACTTGGGAGAGGTTGCAGCGCTGGGCGAAGTCGCCCGCTTCGTCGAGAACGTAGGCGATGCCGCCGCTCATGCCGGCGGCGAAGTTGCGCCCGGTGGGGCCGAGGACGACGACGATGCCGCCGGTCATGTATTCGCAGCCGTGGTCACCGACCCCCTCGACGACCGCGCTGGCCCCGGAGTTGCGCACCCCGAAGCGCTCTCCGGCGACTCCGCGAAAGAAGCATTCGCCGCTAATGGCACCGTAGAGTACGGTGTTGCCGATGATGATATTCTCCTCAGCCCGCTGCATGGCGCTGTTGGCCGGGGGGTAGAGGATGATGCGTCCGCCGGAGAGGCCTTTGCCGACGTAGTCGTTGCCCTCCCCAGCCAGTTCGATGGTGACCCCTTTGGCGAGCCAGGCCCCGAGGCTTTGACCGGCGGTGCCATGCGCTTTGATGTGAATGGTGTCGTCGGGGAGTCCGGCGTGGCCGTAGCGTTCGGCGACCCGTCCCGAGAGCAGGGTGCCGAAGGTGCGGTTGTAGTTGTGGACTGCGATTTCGATCTCTACCGGGGTGCGCTGCTCCAGTGCGGGGGCGGCTTGGGCGATCAGTTGGTTGTCGAGGGCGCGGTCGATGCCGTGATCCTGGGTGGTGCTGTTGTAGACCGCTTCGCCGGGGGCGCTCTGCGGTTTGGTGAGCAGGCGGGAGAGGTCGATGCCACGCGCTTTCCAGTGGCTGATGGCCTGGCGGGTGTCGAGGCGGTCGCTCTGGCCGATCATCTCGCTGAAGGTGCGAAAGCCGAGTTTGGCCATCAGTTGGCGTACCTCTTCGGCAATAAAGAAGAAGTAGTTGATCAGATGCTCGGGCTGGCCGGTGAAGTGCTTGCGCAGCTCCGGGTCTTGGGTGGCGATGCCGACCGGGCAGGTGTTGAGGTGGCATTTGCGCATCATCAGGCACCCTTCGACGATCAGCGGGGCGGTGGCGAAGCCGACTTCGTCGGCCCCGAGCAGGGCGGCGACCACCACGTCGCGCCCGGTGCGCATGCCGCCGTCGGCCTGTACGGCGATGCGGTCGCGCAGGCGGTTGAGTACCAGGGTCTGGTGGGTTTCGGCGAGGCCGATCTCCCACGCCGATCCGGCATGTTTGATCGAGGTGAGGGGGCTTGCCCCGGTGCCGCCGTCGTAGCCGGAGATGAGGACATGGTCGGCGTGGGCTTTGGAGACTCCGGCGGCGACGGTGCCGACTCCGACCTCGGAGACGAGCTTGACCGAGATGCGGGATTTGGGTTGGACATTTTTCAGGTCGTGGATCAGTTGTGCGAGATCCTCAATCGAGTAGATGTCGTGGTGTGGCGGTGGGGAGATCAGTCCTACCCCTGGGGTGGAGTGGCGTACCCGGGCGATCTGGGCGTTGACCTTGTGGCCGGGAAGCTGCCCCCCTTCGCCCGGTTTTGCCCCTTGCGCCATTTTGATCTGAATCTCGTCGGAGTTGACGAGGTACTCGGTGGTGACTCCGAAGCGTCCCGAGGCGACCTGCTTGATGGCCGAGCGCATCGGGTTGCGGGTGCCGTCGGCTAGCGGGCTGAAGCGCTCCGACTCTTCGCCGCCTTCGCCGGTGTTGGATTTGCCACCGAGTCGGTTCATTGCCACGGCGAGGGTGGTGTGGGCCTCGTAGGAGATGCTACCGAATGACATCGCCCCGGTGACGAAGCGTTTGACGATCTCGCTGGCCGCTTCGACCTCCTCGAGCGGCAGCGCTTTTTCGGCGAAGCGGAAGGTGAACAGGCCGCGCAGGTTGTGGAGTTTTTGGTTCTGCTCATTGACCGCCTGGGAGAACGCCTGGTAGCTCTTTCCGTCGTTGGCACGGGTGGCGTGTTGCAGTTTGGCGATGGTGTCGGGAGTCCAGACGTGGGCCTCGCCGCGCAGGCGGTAGGCGTAGTCGCCGCCGACATCGAGCATGGTGCGGTAGAGCGGGGCGTTGCCGTAGGCAACGCGGTGGAGGCGTACCGCCTCTTCGGCTACCTCGTTGAGTCCGATCCCTTCAATGGTGGTGGCGGTGCCGGTGAAGTAGCGGTCGATAAAGGCGCGGGAGAGTCCCACCGCATCGAAGATCTGGGCGCCGCAGTAGGATTGGTAGGTGGAGATGCCCATTTTGGACATTACCTTGAGCAGTCCCTTGTTGATAGCTTTGATGTAGCGCTGGTGCCGCTCTGCCTCGCTCAGACCCTGCTCGTCGGTCGGCTGGAGACGGGAGAGGGTATCGAAGGCGAGGTAGGGGTTGATCGCTTCGGCTCCGTAGCCGGCGAGGGTGGCGAAGTGGTGGACTTCGCGGGCAGCACCCGTTTCGACCACCAGCCCGGAGGAGGTGCGCAGCCCTTCGCGCACCAGGTGGTGGTGAACCGCTGCGGTGGCGAGTAGGGCCGGAATCGGCAGGTGGTCGGCATCGACGCTGCGATCCGAGAGAATGATAATGTTGTTGCCTTCGCGCACCGCCTGTTCGGCATCGCGGCAGACCCGTTCCAGCGCCTGCTCCATGCCGCTCGCGCCGAGGTCGGCGGGGTAGCAGATATCGACGACCCGGCTGCGAAAGGCTCCGCCGGTGAGTTCGGCAATCGCCCGCAGGCGGGCCAGGTTCATGTTGGTGATCACCGGTTGGTTGACCTCCAGCCGCTTATGCTCTTCCGCCTGATGGAGTCCGAGCAGGTTGGGGCGGGGGCCGATCAGCGAGACCAGTGACATCACTAACTCTTCGCGAATCGGGTCAATCGGCGGGTTGGTGACCTGGGCAAAGTTCTGCTTGAAGTAGTTGGCGAGCGGGCGGGGGCGGTCGGAGAGGATCGCCAGCGGGTTATCCGCGCCCATTGAGCCGATCGGCTCCTGACCGGTGAGCGCCATCGGCAGCAGCAAAACGTTAATATCTTCTTGGGTGTAGCCGAAGGCCTGCTGACGATCCAGCAGGGTGGACTCGTCGGGCGGCATCGGGGCGACCGCTTCGGGGAGTTGCGGTAGGCGGATCTGGGTGCTGTCGAGCCACTGCTGGTAGGGGTGACGAGATGCCAGCTCGGCTTTGAGTTCGGCATCGTCAATAATCCGCCCCTGTTCCATGTCAATGAGGAACATTTTGCCGGGCTGGAGCCGCCATTTGCGCAGGATCTTCTCTTCGGGGATGTCGAGTACCCCCATTTCGGAGGCCATGACCACTAGATCGTCGTCGGTGATCAGGTAGCGGGCCGGGCGCAGGCCGTTGCGGTCGAGGGTGGCTCCGATCTGGCGACCGTCGGTGAAGGCGACGGCGGCGGGGCCGTCCCACGGCTCCATGAGCGCGGCGTGGTATTCGTAGAAGGCGCGGCGTTGATCGCTCATCAGCGGGTTGTCGTGCCACGCTTCGGGGATCAGCATCATCATTGCATGGGTTAGGGAGTAGCCGCCCAGCACCAGCAGCTCCAGGGCGTTGTCAAAGCAGGCGGAGTCGGACTGCCCTTCGGGAATCAGTGGCCAGATCTTTTTGAGGTCGTCGCCGAAAACTTCGGACTTCATCGCCTGACGACGCGCCGTCATCCAGTTGACGTTGCCGCGCAGGGTGTTAATCTCGCCGTTGTGGGCGATCATGCGGAAGGGGTGGGCGAGATCCCAGGAGGGGAAGGTGTTGGTGGAGAAGCGCTGGTGAACCAGTGCCAGGGCGCTGGTGATGCGCGGATCTTGCAGATCCTTGTAGTAGAGTCCCACTTGGCCGGCAAGCAGCATCCCTTTGTAGAGCAGGGTGCGGGAGGAGATGGAGGGGATATAGAAACCCTCGCACTCCCGAGACATTTTCTCCCGAATGCGGTTCTCTACCTGTTTGCGAATGACGTAGAGCTTGCGCTCGAAAGTCTCTTGGTCGGGGCAGTTGCCGCCGCGCCCGATGAAGACCTGGCGCACCTTCGGCTCGCACGCTTTGACGCTCTCGCCAAGTCCGCTGTTGTCTACCGGGACATCGCGCCAGCCGAGAAATTTCTGCCCTTCGGCGGCGATAAAGTAGACGATCTGCTCTTCGCACTTGGTGCGAGCGCTCTCGCTGGCGGGAAGAAAGACGACTCCCACGCCGTACTCACCGGCGGGGGGGAGGTTCAGGCCAGAGACCTCGCGCAAAAAAGGGTCAGGGATCTGAATGAGGATGCCCGCGCCGTCGCCCGCGAGGGGGTCGGCTCCGACCGCACCGCGATGGGTCAGTCGCTCCAGGATGGTGAGGCCCTGCTCGATAATCGCATGACTTTTGCGGCCCTTGATATCTGCCACAAAACCGACACCACAGGCATCGTGTTCGTTGGCCGGGTCGTACAAGCCGTGTGCGGTTGGTCTAGCCCGATGATTCATTGAACAACCTCATTTTTCCAGGCGACAAGGTGCCAGAGCGGCGGACGCAAGCGCATGGGTACAGTTAGTGATGAGAGAAACCTCCAATCCGCGTTAACACAGCAGATTTGGTGCCAATAATCTATAGTGCCGCTGCAAGACGGTAACGAACCGTGCATTCTAGCAAAAAACAGAGGCCTCGTTCAAACGGAGTTGTAGAGTAATTACTGCCCATCAGGCGGAAGGCGGTTGCAGAGAAGCTTTCGAGGAGACAAAATGGCCCTGAATAGGCTACACTCCACCCCATACCGTTCACTACCGATGCTACCCTACGCGAGTTCCCATGCCACAGAAAAAGAATCTTCTTGTCATCTCCGCCCTTGGTAAGGACCATCCCGGAATCGTCAACCAGCTTTCGGGGGCGATTCACAACATGGGCTGCAACATCCTCGATAGCCGGATGATGGTCCTCGGCGGCGAGTTTGCGGTCTTGATGTTGGTAGAGGGCAACTGGAATACCCTGGCAAAGCTTGAAGATACGCTGCCGCAGTTGCAGAAGCGCCTTGATCTGGTGATCACCAGCAAGCGCACCGAGAAGCGCCGCCCCTCCAGCGAGCTGCTCCCCTATGCGGTCGATGTGATTGCGCTCGATCATCCCGGTATTGTCCATAGTCTGGCCGGTTTCTTTTCGGAGCGCCAGATTAACATTGAGGAGCTGAGTACCAGTAGCTACGCCGCCCCCCATACCGGAACACCGATGTTTGCGGTGCATATCAATGTGGGGATTCCAGCTAACCTGCATATTGCCTCCTTGCGGGATGAGTTTATGGAGTTCTGTGACGCGATGAATCTGGACGCGGTGCTTGAACCGATTAAAGGATGAGTCAACCCGACCCCTCCACCACTATAGGAGCTTTTCAGTAATGGAGCGCGAAACCGACCGCCGTATCTTTGTGCTTGATACCAATGTGTTGATGCACGATCCGACCTGTATCTTCCGCTTTCATGAGCATGATGTTTTTCTGCCGATGGTGGTGCTGGAGGAGCTGGACCGAGGCAAAAAGGGGATGTCGGAGGTGGCCCGCAATGTCCGCCAGGTGAGCCGCTTTCTGGATGAGCTGCTGGCCGAGTGCAGTGAGCTGGATATCGAAGATGGTCTTTCGTTGAGCGGGGTTTTATCCTCCGATGGGGAAGATAACGCTCGTGTTAGCGGAAGACTATTTTTTGAGACCCAGATGTATGCGGATCGACTGCCCGACAATCTGCCGGGCAATACCCCCGATAACAATATTCTGAGTACCGCGCTGGCACTCAAGAAGGCCTATCCGCGACGCAATGTCACGGTGGTCTCCAAGGATATTAACCTGCGCATCAAAGGGACTGTGGTCGGTCTGCATGTCGAGGATTACGCCAATGACCGGGTGCTGGAGGATGTGAACCTTCTCTATCGTGGCGAACTGGAGCTGGCTAGCGACTTTTGGGAGAGCCACGACAAGGCGCTCGACTCCTGGCAGGAGGAGGGGCACACTTTCTACCGCGTGACCGGCAGCGATGTGGCCAACTGGTACCCCAATCAGTGCCTCTACCAGGAGGGGGATAACGGTTTTAGTGCGATTGTGCGCAGGCTTGGCGCGAAAGATGCGGTGATTGAGCTGGTCAATGACTATAGCAGTCCGCGCCACTCGGTGTGGGGGATCAATGCCCGCAATCGGGAGCAGAACTTTGCCCTTAATCTCCTCATGGACCCGGAGGTCGATTTTGTCTCGCTGCTCGGCACCGCAGGTACCGGGAAAACCCTGCTGGCCTTGGCGGCGGGCCTGAGCCAGACCCTGGAGCAGAACCGCTACCGGGAGATCCTAATGACCCGCGTCACGGTGCCGGTGGGTGAGGATATCGGCTTTCTTCCCGGTACCGAAGAGGAGAAGATGGCCCCGTGGATGGGGGCGTTAATGGATAACCTGGAGGTGCTGACCCAGAGCGAGATGGGGGGAGAGTGGGGGCGCGGGGCGACCGATGACCTGCTACGCAAGCGCATTCGAGTCCGTTCGTTGAACTTTATGCGGGGGCGGACTTTTCTGAAGAAGTATATCATCCTGGATGAGGCACAAAACCTTACTCCAAAACAGATGAAGACCCTAATTACCCGTGCCGGTCCCGGTACGAAGATCGTCTGCCTGGGCAATATCGGCCAGATCGACACCCCTTACCTGACCGAAACGACCTCCGGCTTGACCTATGTTGTGGATCGTTTTAAGGGGTGGCCCCACAGTGGCCATATCACCCTGCTGCGTGGCGAGCGTTCGCGCCTTGCCGACTTTGCTTCCGATCAGTTGTAACGACGGGAATCATCATGGAAGAGGAGCGTCTGATTGAGCTGCAAACCCATCTTGCCCATCAGCAACTAGAGCTGGAGCAACTCACCGCTAACGTCGTCGCCCAGCAGCAGGAGATCGGGATCTTGCGGGCCGCGATTGCTGAATTGCAACGGCAATTGCGGGAATCGGCAGCACTGCGAACCGAGGGTGCAGCGGGGATGATCGACCCGCCACCCCCACACTACTAACCCGCTGTTGCAGAGTAGGGGTCAACCCGAGTATCTTACACGACAACAGCCTACAGGAGTCGAGTGATGAGCAAACCAACCAAATATACTGTTCTAATTATTGAGAATCAACTGGAGACCCTTGATGTTCTGATCGACGCACTGCGTGAAAAAGGGATCGGGGTGGAGGTCGCCGGGCGTGGCGAGACCGCGCTCCACTGGATCGAAACATTTCATCCCGATATTATTTTTAGTGTCTTTGAACTCAGTGATATGTCGGCGACCGAGTTTCTCCACCGCGCCGCCGGTACTCCGGTGGTCTTCACCAGCGATACCCAGGATCTCGAACTGCTGACCAAGCTGCTCACCTCCGGTGCCGCCGACTATATCGCCAAGCCGTATAACATTGATGAGGTAGTCGCCCGCCTCTACTGCCGAATCTATCAGCACCAGCAGTACCAGCAACTCGAACAGCGTACTCCACAAAAGGAGGAGGCCCCGGATGCAGGGGGGCAGGAAGAGGCAGCGCAGGAGCCATCTCCACTGGCAATGCCTAGCGAGCATGGACATCCCCTCTACAGCAGTGAAGAAAACAGCATCCGTCTGTAGTCTATCGCTGAACAGCGAGGCGAGATGAGGAGCGCAGTGGTACACCGGCAAGGTGGCAAGGTGTACTCCTCTCACATTTCAATCCTCCATTAGGGGCAAAACCGCTCAAACACCCATGTCCAACAACGCTTATAATGAAGAGGGCATCGAGCAGATGCCATTGCAGGCCTTTGCGGAAAAGGCCTATCTCGACTACTCCATGTATGTCATTCTCGACCGCGCCCTCCCCCATATCGGTGACGGTCTAAAGCCGGTGCAGCGGCGTATCGTCTACGCCATGTCAGAGCTGGGACTCTCCGCCACTGCCAAATTTAAGAAATCTGCGCGTACTGTGGGCGATGTGCTCGGCAAGTTCCACCCTCACGGCGATACTGCCTGTTACGAGGCGATGGTGCTAATGGCCCAATCCTTCTCCTACCGTTACCCGCTGATCGATGGGCAGGGCAACTGGGGTTCCGCCGATGAGCCGAAGTCCTTTGCCGCGATGCGCTATACCGAGTCGCGCCTCACGCCCTACGCCCAAACCCTGCTCTCTGAGCTGGGACAAGGAACGGTTGCCTGGGGGCCAAACTTTGATGGTACCCTCAAGGAACCCTTGCAACTTCCGGCCCGTCTTCCCAATATCTTGCTCAATGGGGCGACCGGTATCGCCGTCGGTATGGCCACTGATATCCCGCCGCACAATTTGCGCGAAGTGGCAGCGGCCTGTATTCAGCTTTTGGAGCAGCCCGATGCTCCCCTGGAGCTGTTGTGCCAGCACCTTCCCGCCCCCGACTACCCGACCGCCGCCGAAATCATTACCCCGCGCAGTGATCTTCTGAAGATCTACGCCAGCGGCAACGGTACGCTGCGGCTACGCGCCCGCTATGAACGCGAGCAAGGGGATATTGTTATTACCGACCTTCCCTATCAGACTTCTGGCAATAAAGTTCTGGAGCAGATCGCCGCCCAGATGCAGGCGAAAAAGTTGCCGATGATTGAGGATCTACGCGACGAGTCGGATCACGAAAATCCTACTCGCTTGGTGATTGTGCCGCGCTCCAATCGGGTCGATGTCGAGCCGTTGATGTCCCACCTTTTCGCGACCACCGATCTGGAGCGCACCTATCGCGTTAATCTCAACATGATCGGCCTAAACGGCCGCCCGATGGTGAAAGGGCTGCGCGAAATCCTCGGCGAGTGGCTGACGTTTCGCTTTGCCACCGTACAGCGCCGCTTGGAATATCGCTTGCAACAGGTGCAAGATCGACTCCATCTGCTGGAAGGGCTGCTGATCGCCTATCTGAACCTGGATGAGGTGATTCGCATCATCCGTAACGAGGATGAACCCAAGTCGATTCTGATGGAGCGTTTTGGCCTTAGCGAGCGACAGGCTGACTCGATTCTCGACACCCGACTGCGCCACCTTGCGCGCTTGGAGGAGATGAAGATTCGTGGGGAGCAGACTACTCTGGAGAAAGAGCGGCAGCAGTTGGAGCGTACCCTCGGCTCCAAGACTCGCATGAAAAATCTAATTAAAAAGGAGATCGTAGCCGATGCCGAGCGCTACGGCGACCCGCGTCGCTCTCTGCTGGTGGAGCGCAGCGCCGCTGAGGCGCTGGATGAGAGTCGCCTCACTCCGAGCGAGCCGATGACCGTGGTACTCTCCGAAAAGGGGTGGATTCGCGCTGCCAAGGGGCATGAGATTGATCCCGCGAGTCTTAGCTATAAGAGCGGGGATCAGTTCCTCAGCGCCGCCCGACTGCGCAGTAATCAACAGGTCGCTTTCCTCGATTCCAGTGGACGTGCCTACTCCCTTCCGGTTCATACCCTCCCGTCGGCACGCGGCCAGGGAGAGCCGTTGACCGGTCGCCTGACACCTCCTAGCGGGGCGCAATTTCTCTGCACCCTCGGTGGCGAAGCGGAGCAGTGGTATCTGCTTGCTTCTGATGCCGGCTACGGTTTTCTGATTCAGCTCAAGGATCTCTATGGCAAAAATAAAAGCGGTAAGGCACTGCTCAACCTCCCGACCAATGCCCAACTGCTGCCCCCCCTCCCGGTAAACAATCCACAACAGGAGCTGCTTGTTGCCATTAGCAATGAGGGACGGCTGCTGCTCTTTCCACTCTCTGAACTGCCCGTTTTGCAAAAAGGAAAGGGGAATAAAATGATCGCGATCCCTGCTGAACGTGCCGCAAGTCGCGATGAGCTGCTGACCTATCTCGCAATCCTCCCGCCTAACACCCCAATCACTCTGCGCACCGGACGACGCACCTTGACGCTCTCCCCGGAGAAGCTGGAAAACTACCGGGGCGAGCGGGGACGACGTGGAAATAAGCTGCCACACGGCTTTCAGCAAGTTACAGGTATTGAGGAGTGAGGTGCGAGGTGCGAGGTGCGAGATTCGAGGTGCGAGGTACGAGTTGCGAGGTACGAGGTACTCCGTCCACTCTATCCACTTCGTCCACTTCGTCCACTTCGTCCACTTCGTCCACTCCTCCCCCACTCCTCCCCC
>SLIM01000365.1 GCA_007135625.1 Gammaproteobacteria bacterium | reverse complement strand
TAAAACTTAAAACTTAAGGCAGGGACGACAAGCGCCCCTTAAAACTTAACCCTTAAAACTTAAAACTTAAGGCAGGGACGACAAGCGCCCCTTAAAACTTAAAACTTAAGGCAGGGACGACAAACGCCCCTTAAAACTTAACCCTTAAAACTTAAAACTTAAAAAACCTTGAACCTCGCACTCCGTCTGTCGTATCCTGTAAAGCGAGTGCATGGGGAGTACCTCTCCCCGGTTGCTCTCCTTCCCTCCCCAATCACCAGGCCATAAGGAGCCGAGATTCCATGAGCGCACAGCTTCTTGACGGTAAAGCCATCGCAGCCGAGCTGCGTGACACCCTCCGCCAGCGGGTAACCGCCTTAACCGCCAGCGGCCAGCGCCCGCCCGGCCTAGCGGTCGTACTGGTCGGTGCAGACCCCGCCTCACAGGTCTACGTGCGCAACAAAGAGCGGGCCTGCAACGAGATCGGTTTCCACTCCGAGCGCCACAATCTCGCCGCCGAAACGGACCAGGCAGCGCTGCTCACCCTAATCGACTCCCTCAACCAACGCCCCGAGATCGACGGCATTCTGGTGCAGCTTCCCCTCCCGCCACAAATCGATGCCGAGGCGGTGATCGAACGCATCCTCCCGGCCAAAGATGTAGACGGCTTCCACCCCTACAACATCGGACGCTTAACCCTCAAGCTACCGACCCTGCACCCCTGCACCCCACGCGGAGTAATGACCCTGCTAGAGCACACCGGAATCGCATTAGAGGGTCTCGATGCCGTGATTATCGGCCAATCCAACATCGTAGGCCGTCCGATGGCCCTCGAACTGCTGGCGCAGCGCTGCACCATTACCGTCTGCCACAGCCGCACCCGCAACCTCGCCGACAAATGCCGCGCCGCCGACCTGCTGGTCGCGGCCGTAGGGCGGCCCCACTTTGTGCAGGGCGACTGGATCAAACCGGGTGCGATTGTCATTGATGTCGGAATCAACCGCCGCGAAGATGGCACCCTCTGCGGCGATGTAGACTTCGCCGCCGCCCGCCAACAAGCCGCCTGGATCACCCCGGTTCCCGGCGGAGTCGGCCCGATGACCATCGCCACCCTGCTCGCCAACACCCTGCAGGCCCGCGAGTTACGCCCCCACTGAACCAACACCAACAGCCAGAAGGAGAGAAATGTGGAGAAAATTTCCGTCGATATTGCCATCATCGGCTCCGGCAGTGCCGGACTCTATGCCCTAAGCCAAGTCCGCGACTCCGGCAAAAGTTTTGTGCTGATCAATAGCGGCCCCACCGGCACCACCTGCGCCCGCGTCGGCTGCATGCCCTCCAAGGCGCTGATTCAGGTCGCTGAAGAGTATCACCAGCGCAACATCCTCAAGCGCTACGGAATTGAAGGATTAAAAGAGATCCCGATTGACCGTGAAGCGGTGATGGATCATGTGCGCGACCTGCGAGACACCTTCGTCGAACGGGTACGCTCCAACAGCACCGACAAAATGCCCCCGGACCGTTTTATCCAGGGCTACGCCCGCTTTCTCGACCCCCATACCCTAGAGGTCGAGGGACGCGAGATCCACGCCCAGCGCTTCATCATCGCCACCGGCTCCACCCCGATCCTTCCCGCCGCCTGGGAACCCTTCCGCGACCGCATCATCACCACCGACACCCTCTTCGAGCTGGAGCAACTGCCCAACTCCCTCGCCGTCATCGGACTCGGCGTCATCGGCCTAGAGATTGGCCAGGCACTCTCCCGCCTCGGAATCGCAGTCACCGGCTTCGATCAACTGGAGAGCATCGGCGGCATCAGCGACCCGGTGGTCGCCAAGAGCGCGGTGGAGATCCTTAGCCGCGAATTCCCCCTCCACCTCGGCGCACCCGCCACCCTAAGCGAAGAGCGCGCCGGGGGGCCGCTACGGGTAACGGCTGGAGAGCAGTCGGTGGTGGTTGACCAAGTTTTCGTCAGTCTAGGCCGTCGCCCCAACCTTGAAGGGCTGGCACTGGAAAAGGCCGGAATCTCACGCGGTGAAAGCGGTACTCCCCCCTTCAACCCCCACACCATGCAGATCGGCGACAGCCACCTCTTCATTGCTGGCGATGCCACCCACGACCGCCCACTGCTCCACGAGGCGGGCGACGAAGGGCGTATCGCCGGTTACAATGCCAGCCACGACCAGCTCCTCGCCTTCGCCCGCAAGGCTCCTCTCGCGATCACCTTTAGCGACCCCAATATTTGTAGCGTCGGCACCCGCTGGAGCCAGCTCGATCAAGCCACCACCGCAGTGGGCGAGGTGCAGTTCGGCCCGGTCGGACGCGCCATGATTATGGGGAAAAATCGTGGTGTTCTACGCCTCTATGCCGAACGCCAAAGCGGTCGCCTACTTGGGGCCGAGATGATCTGCACCCGCGCCGAAAACCTCGGCCACCTTCTCGCCTGGAGCCTGCAACAGGGGCTTACTGTCGGAGAGATGCTGCAAATGCCCTTCTATCATCCAGTGATCGAGGAGGCGATGCAGGCTGCCCTCTACGACTGCTACAGCAAGGTCGAGAACAAAAATCCCGGCCCGATTATGGAGCTACAGCGCAAGGAGTAGTTTTCCTTGTGTGCGGCGTAATGAGGTGCGGGCAGTAACGTCGGGGGCGGTGAGCCAGTGGGCCTTGATCATCCTTCCGGCCACCTTGACCGCGCACAGCGAAAGTCCCGCCGTAAGTGGCTGAGTCCTTGGGGCGAAATGCCCCGCTTGACACTCTCCGATCAAGGTATTGGCCGGAAGGATGGCCAAGGCCAGCCAGTGAAGCGTACCGTTGTAACTTTCCCGGCCTCTTTTTTGGTATTGCGTCACACGCTCCATAGCGCTACCATGCACACCTACGGAAAGCGCCGTGCGACCGCCTCCGCCGCCCGCCTACTCCTCACTTCTAGCCAGGGGGTTTGAACAGGTAAGAGGAGCCAAGAAGCCAAGGGGCCAAGAGGGGCCAAGGAGCCAAGGAGCGAAGAGTGTCGCGTCAGATGCGCACGCTGATCACAGTGATTTATCTCTCACTTGAGGGAGGATGCGCCCGAACCAAAAGTTTATTTTGGGTTGCGTCTTACACGGGAACAGGATCTGGGGGCCTGTTCCCGTATTTTTTTGCACCCACACGTTGAGGCGAGAGTACATCAGCGCCTACCGCACCCGTAAAAATTCTTGCTATTTGCCTAGTTTATAGGTAATTTTCCCCTAATCACGAGATAAACCTTGGCGCAGAGGCGTGAGATGCGAGGTCGCTCATCACGTCGAGCCGTAACCATTTGAGGATCGTTGTATATGCAGAAGAAACCCAAGATTATCCTCTCATCACTGGATGTAGAGCGCCTTGAGCGGTTGCTGGAGAGATTGACAGAGCAGGAGTTCCCTGGAAAAACGGTACTCCTCGCCGAGCTGGAGCGAGCCGAGGTGGTGGAACCGCAGGCAATCCCCCCAACAGTTGTCACCATGAACTCTACGGTGCGCTTTAAGGTCGCCTCCTCCGCCGAAGAGTTCTGCATGACCTTAGTCTACCCCAAAGACCATAAACCATCGGGAGATACCCTCTCAATCCTCGCCCCCGTAGGCAGTGCACTACTGGGACTGTCGGTTGGTGATGAGATCGAATGGCCAAAGCCAGGCAGCGGTAACCTGCAGGTACACATTGAAGAGATTATCTACCAACCAGAGCGCGAAGGGGCATATCATCGTTGAGGTTCGAGGTTCGAGGTGCGAGGTGCGAGGCGCGAGGTTCGAGGCGCGAGGTTCGAAGTTCGAGGGGCGAGGGGCGAGGCGCTAGTCCCTCCTGTGCTGGTTTGTGCCTCACCGCACCCTACGACCTGTGCATCTGTATTTATTTGTGATTCAAAAGTCTACTTCGTTCCAACAAAAAATGTTAAAAACCTAGAACGTAGGGAGCCTAGAACCTAGAACCTAGAGCCTAGAGCCTAGAGCCTAGAACCTAGAACCTAGAGCCTAGAACCTAGAACCTAGAACCTAGAGCCTATAAAGCCTAGAACCTCTACTCTCGAACCCCCATCACCTGCCGCCAGATCTCGACCACGCGCTGTCGCTCCTCCTG
>SLIM01000310.1 GCA_007135625.1 Gammaproteobacteria bacterium | reverse complement strand
AGTCGCTGACGCGGGCGGCCTGCTGCATGTTATGGGTGACGATGACGATGGTGTAGCGCTCTTTGAGTTCGTCGATCAGCTCCTCAATCTTGGCGGTGGAGATCGGATCGAGGGCGGAGGCGGGTTCGTCGAGCAGAATCACCTCCGGTTCGATGGCGATGGCGCGGGCGATGACCAGGCGCTGCTGCTGGCCGCCGGAGAGGCCGAAGGCGTTCTCCTGCAAGCGATCCTTGACTTCATCCCAAAGTGCTGCCCCCTTGAGCGAGCGCTCGACCACTTCGTTGAGGACAGCACGCTCTTTCACCCCTTGCAGGCGCAAACCGTAGGCGACATTTTCGTAGATGCTCTTGGGAAAGGGGTTGGGCTTTTGGAAAACCATGCCGACACGCCGCCGCAGTTCGGCAACATCGACATCGCGGTCGTAGATATTTTTATCCTCCAACAAGATCTTGCCTTCAATACGGCAGCCATCGACCAGGTCGTTCATGCGATTAAAACAGCGCAGTAGGGTCGATTTACCACAGCCCGATGGCCCGATAAAAGCGGTGACTCGGCGTGCCGCGATCTTCATCGAAATATTTTTGAGCGCCCGGTTATCGGCGTAATAGAGGTTCAGGTTGCGCACCTCTAGCGCTAGCTCTTCATCCTCCAGAGTCTGTTCACTGCGCTCCTGCCCGGCAAAAAAATGGGCGTTCATCGCGTGGGTGGCGGCCTGCTTGGGGACGCTCGCTTCGATCTCAGGGTTCGCTTGGGTCGTTTCCATTGTCATGCTGCCTTTTCAGTTTAATCAGAGTCACTCTTGTACTTTTCGCGCAACCGGTTACGGATGGTGATAGCGGTCAGGTTGAGCATCACAATCAGCAGTACCAGAATCAGCGCGGTGGCGTAGACCAGCGCCTCGGCGGCTTCGGCGTGAGGGCTTTGAAAGCCAACATCGTAGATATGAAAGCCGAGGTGCATAATCTTGCGCTCCAGGTGAATATAGGGGAAGTTGCCATCAATCGGCAGGGTGGGTGCCAATTTGACGACCCCCACCAGCATGAGCGGTGCGACCTCCCCGGCGGCTCGGGCGATGGCGAGAATCAGCCCGGTCATCATCGCCGGCGTGGCGAGGGGGACAACTACCTTCCACAGGGTCTCCCCCTTGGTCGCGCCGAGGGCCAGAGAGCCTTGGCGGATGGTGCTGGGGATGCGTGCCAGCCCCTCTTCGGTGGAGACGATCACCACCGGTAGGGTGAGCAGGGCGAGGGTGAGCGAGGCCCAGAAGAGGCCGGGGGTGCCGAAGGTCGGGGCGGGGAGCGCTTCGGGGTAGAAGACTCGGTCGATGCCACCTCCGAGGAAGTAGACGAAGAAGCCGAGACCGAAGACCCCGAAGACGATGGAGGGTACCCCGGCGAGGTTGTAGACCGAGATGCGAATGGTCTTGAGCAGCGGCCCCTGCTTGGCATATTCACGCAGATAGATCGCGGCGAGGACGCCAAATGGGGTGACGATAATCGACATAATCAGCACCATGGTGACGGTGCCGAAAATCGCCGGAAAGATCCCCCCCTCGGTGTTGGCTTCACGCGGATAGCCGAAGATGAAGTCGAAGAAGTTGCCAATGTAGAAACCGACTTTGGCGGGAAGCGACATGTTGTTAGGCTGCCACGCTTGGACGATGTCGGCGAGGCGCACGGTCACCTCCCGGCCATCGGCAACTTCCATCACGATGCGATCGCGCCGTACTTCGGTATAGAGTGCGTCAAGACGCTGCTCCAGTTCGGCATACTGGGCCTGTAGCTCGATCTGTCGCTGTTGCAGTCGCTGCTCCAGCTCGGGGGTCAGGTTGTCGCGCAGCTCGGCGCGTCGCCGGTCGAGGCGCACCCGTTCCATGGCAAAGTTGATGTCGCCAATCGCGCCGCGCTCAATGGAGCGAATTTCATCGAACAGTTGGTTACTGCGGGTGAGGCGCTGCATAAACTCCGGCCACAGTCCCTCCCCTTCGGCGACGATCCGCTCCTGCTCCAGCAGGCGCAGCGGTTTGCCGTAGAAGTCGCCCCACTCACGCCGCTCTAGGACGGTGATTTCGTCGGGGTAGTGCCACTCTTCCAAAAAGAAGTCGTCGAGATAGTAGACGAAATCTTTGCTGGTGACATCCCGGTTGCCCGCCTTGATTAGGTGACGAACTACCGTCGTCTGGCTCTCCGGCAGGGGGATCCCGACATCGCGCATGGTCTGCGCGGTGAGGGTCTCGCTGCGGCGTAGCTCGCCGATCACGGTCACCACTTCGCCGCCCGGCTGTTGATAAGTTGTTTCCAGCACCGGATGGGCCCAGAAAGTCCCAAATCCACGCACCAGGATCAGCAGAATCAGGCCGAAGACCATCACCATACTGACCGTAACTGCACCACCGGTCAGCCAAATCCAGGGCGCTCCACTTTTCCACCAATTCTTCATTGTGTTTGCCTGTAGGAAGAAGGGTTAAGGGTTAAGGGTTAAGGGTTAAGGGTTAAGGGTTAAGGGTTGGAGGTGCGAGGTGCGAGGTGCTAGATTCTAGGTGCTAGCGATCTCGTATCTCGTACCTCGATTCTCGTATCTCGATTCTCGTATCTCGATCCTCGTATCTTGATTCTCGCATTAAAGCGACGCGTAGCGTTTGCGTAGGCGCTGGCGTACTAGCTCCGCTGCGGTGTTGAGGATGAAGGTGAAGAATAACAACACTAGCGCCGAGAGGAAGAGTACCCGGAAGTGGGTCGAGCCGACGGCGGTTTCGGGGAGTTCGACGGCGATGTTGGCTGCTAAGGTACGCATCCCTTCAAAGATGTTGAAGTTGACGATGGGGCTGTTGCCGGAGGCCATGAGGACGATCATGGTTTCGCCAACCGCCCGCCCAAAGCCGATCATTACCGCTGAGAAGATGCCGGGGCTGGCGGTCAGTAGCACCACTCCGACCACGGTTTGCCACGGGGTGGCACCGAGTGCGAGTGAGCCTTGGGTGAGGTGGCGCGGGACGTTAAAGACTGCGTCTTCGGCAATTGAGAAGATCGTGGGAATGACCGCAAAGCCCATCGCCATGCCGACGATTAGGGCGTTGCGCTGGTCGTAGGGGATGCCGATATCGGTGAACCATTGGCGCATTGAGCCGGCGAAGAACATCACCTCAATCCAGGGGCTAGTGGCCACCACGATCCAGCCGGCGAAGAGTACCACCGGAACCAGTAGCAGTGCCTCCCAGCCAGCGGGAATCAGGTGACGAAGGGCGGATGGAGCGCGGCTCCAGGCGATTCCGAAAAGTAAAATACTCAAGGGGATGAGTAGTGCGCCCGTAATTAGGATCGGCAGGTTGTTCTCGACGTAGGGGGCGAGCCAGATACCGGCCAGGAAGCCGAGAATTACCGTCGGTAGTGCTTCCATGAGTTCAATTGAGGGTTTGACGATTTTGCGCATCGGGGCGGACATAAAGTAGGCGGTGTAGATCGCCCCCATAATCGCCAGCGGGGTGGCCAGCAGCATCGCGAAGAGTGCTGCCTTGAGGGTGCCGATGGAGAGCGGCACTAAGCTTAGTTTGGCCTCAAAGGCATCGTCGGCGGAGGAGGATTGCCAGATATACTCGGGGGAGTCGCGTCCTTCGTACCAGACCTTGCCCCATAATCCGCTCAGGGAGGTTTGGGGGTGGGGGTTGTTGATGGTGAGCGTGGTAATTTGTGCCGATCCCTCGCTCGTGACGAGGGCGAGGCTGTTGGCGGGTCCCATCGCTAGGCGCGAAACCGCATCCGAGGTGACCTCCAAGGTCTTGAGGGTGACGCTGGAGGTGGCGTAGTGGAGGGCCACCTGCCCCTTTTGGTCGCCTGTCAGAAAGCCTTTGCGGGTATACTCCGGTTCGATGTAGGTCACCGCGCTGGTATGGGGACGGAAGCTGCGGATAAAGGTCATGCGCTGGGTGTTGCCCTCTTCGTCACGCACCAGAAACCATTGGCTGACGCTGCCGTCGGAGCCGCCGACGATGAGCGAGCGGGAGCCGACCAGAAATTCGGCGGCGGTGACGTGGACTCCACTGCCGACCAGGACGACCTCTTCGACCAGTTGCGGGTTGTT
>SLIM01000145.1 GCA_007135625.1 Gammaproteobacteria bacterium | reverse complement strand
CACTCGTGAGAAGCGAACCTGCTGCTGCTGTTGGCGCAGGTAGAGGTCGAAGACCATGCAGACGTTACGAATCAGCAGCCGTCCTCGCGGCAACACCTCCAGTTGCTGGTTGCTCAGTTGCAGCAGCCGATCCTGCGCCATCTCCTGAAGAGCTTGCAGTTCATGCGCGAAATAGCGGGCGAAGTCGATCTCCCAGCGCGCTTCAATGGCGCGAAAGTCAAGAGCGAAGTGGCAGATAATGCGGGTAATGACATCGCGCCGGATCAGGTCATCGCGGCTCAGTTCCAGCCCCCGCAGCAGCGGCAGCCGACCGTTATCAAGGGCTTGGTTGTAGGCATCCAGGGTGCGCTGGTTTTGCGAGTAGGTGGGGCCGACCATGCCGATGGAGGTGACACCGAGACCGATTAGGTCGCAGTCGGCGTGGGTGGAGTAGCCCTGAAAGTTACGGTAGAGGGTGCCGTCGCGTTGGGCCTGGGCGAGTTCGTCGTCGGGCTTGGCGAAGTGATCCATGCCGATGTAGAGGTAGCCCGCCTGCTGCAAGTAGGCAAAGGTCATTTTGAGGATCTCCAGCTTCTCTTCCGGGCTGGGGAGTTCGTTCTCGTTAATGCGGCGCTGTGGCTTGAAACGGTCGGGCAGGTGGGCGTAGTTGAAGATCGAGAGGCGGTCGGGATCGGTCGCAACCACCCGCTCCAGGGTACGGGTGAAGCGTTCGACCGTTTGCAGCGGCAGTCCGTAGATTAGATCGATACTGACCGAGCGAAAGCCCTCGCTCTTGGCGGCGTGAAGCACCTCGCGGGTCTGCGCCTCCGATTGAATGCGGTTGACCGCCCTCTGCACCTCGGGGTCAAAATCCTGAACACCTAAGCTCATGCGGTTGAAGCCGATTTCACGCAGGAGGGCGACCCCCTCGGGCGTGGCTTCGCGGGGGTCGATCTCAATCGAGTACTCGCCGCTATCGTCGTCGCAGAGGGTGAAATGCTCCCCGGTGACCCGCATCAACTCGCGCATCTCCTGGTGGCTGATAAAGGTCGGGGTGCCGCCGCCCCAGTGGAGCTGCTCAACCCGGCGGTTGCGATCAAAAAGCGCCCCTTGGAGGGCGATTTCGCGGTGCAGGCGTTGCAGGTAGGGGGCCGCCATGCTGCGGTCTTTAGTGGCGATTTTGTTGCAGGCGCAGTAGAAGCAGACGGTGTCGCAAAAGGGGATGTGGAAGTAGAGCGAGAGCGGGTTGCCCTTGGCGTTGCTGGCGCTGGCGTGACGCAGGTACTCTTCGCTGCTAAAGGCATCGTGAAAGTGGGGCGCGGTGGGGTAGGAGGTGTAGCGCGGCCCGGCGGCATCATATTTGGCGATTAGGGCTTGGTCGAATATCAGGGTTTGATCCATGTTACTCCTCCTCCGCAACATCTAAGCCGTAGCGGTGGGTTTCGTTAATCTGCCGTAGCAGCAGCATAAAAGGGATGTCGTCGGCGAACCGTTCGGCGATCTCCATAAAGGGGAGATCCTCGCGACCAAAGTGGTAGCTGCCGTCGGTCATGCTGGTAAATAGCCGCTGTAGCCCCTCGTTGAGGGGGTCAAGAAAGACCGGAAAGCGCATACTTTCGCCGATCTCCTCCATGTCGTAAAGCAGACAATTACGCAGGTCGCTAATTTCAAAGTGGGCCTGCTTGACCCACTCGCCATACTCTTGGGCGCTGCGTGCGCGTTGTACCGCCATGCTTTATCCTCTCTCAAATTGGCAGTGAAAATGGCCCAGTTGGGATTTGGTGAGCAGGAATACACCATGCCCGCCATGTTCAAAGTCGAGCCATACGAAGGGGACGTTGGGGTAGCGTTCGATGAGGGCGGTTTCGCTGTTACCGACCTCCATGACCAAGATCCCGTCGGGGGTGAGGTAGCGGTCGGCTTGGCAGAGGATCTGTTCGACCAGATCGAGTCCATCGCTGCCGCCGTCGAGACCCAGTTGCGGCTCCCAGCGGTATTCGCGGGGTAGATCGGCCAGTTCGTCGTGGTTGACGTAGGGGGGGTTACTCACAATGATGTCGTAGTGACGACCCTTTACATTGCCAAAGAGGTCGCTCTGGATCACCTCGGCCCGCTCTTGCAAGTGGTGGTTTTCGAGGTTGCGCTGGGCGACCTCCATCGCTGTCGGGGAGAGTTCGACGAGATCGACCCGCGCCTCGGGGAAGGCGTAGGCGCAGGCGATGCCGATGCAGCCGCTACCGCTACAGAGGTCGAGAATGGCGGTGACCCGTTCGCCATCGACCCAGGGGGCGAAGCCCTGTTCAATCAACTCAGCAATCGGCGAGCGCGGCACCAGCACCTGTTCGTTGACAAAAAACTCCAAACCGGCAAAACGGGCCTTTCCCGTAAGGTAGGCTGCCGGCTTGCGGTCGAGGATGCGGCGGTGCAGAATCTCCTGCACCCGCTCCTGCTCGGCCAGGGTAAGGTGGCTCTCCAGAAAGGTCGCGGGGATGTCGTGCGGCAGATGCAGGACATGCAGCACCAGCGCCATGGCTTCGTCTAGGGCGTTGTCGGTGCCGTGACCGTAGACCAGTTGCGACTCGTTGAAGCGGCTAATGCCCCAACGAATAAAGTCACGAATAGTTGTTAAATTTTCACCCATCTCAATATAGCCTCACGCCAGAACCAGGGTCTCTGATGATAGCCGATTTAGCGCGGCGGGGATAGCGGTTCACGGTACACGCCGACCCAGCAGGCAACAAAGTGATCCAACACCTAGCACCTAGCACCTAGCACCTAGCACCTAGCACCTAGCACCTAGAACCTCTCAACGATAATGCAACGACATCGCAGCGCGTACTTCGTTGAGGGTCTGCTGTGCCATATCGCGAGCCGCTTCCGTCCCTTCGGCGAGGATCGCACGCACCAGGTCGGGCTGCTCTTCAAACTCCCGCGCCCGCTCTTGCAGCGGCTTCAACTCTTGCAGCACCGCATCAATAATCGGTTGCTTGCACTCAATGCAGCCGATTCCGGCACTGCGACACCCCTGGTTGACCCACTCATGCACCCCGCTATCGGAGTAGATCTTATGAAACGCCCAGACCGGGCAGCGCTCCGGGTCGCCGGGGTCGCTGCGGCGGACCCGCTGGGTATCGGTCGGCATGGTGCGCAGCGCCTTCTCCACCACCTCCGGGCGCTCGCGCAGGGCGATGGTATTGGCGTAGGATTTAGACATCTTCTGGCCATCCAGCCCCGGCATTTTTGATGCCTTGGTCAACATCGGCTGCGGCTCCGGCAGGATAATCCGCCCCCCCCCTTCCAGGTAGCCAAACAGCCGCTCGCGGTCATTGACCGTCAGATTCTGCTGCCCCTCTAACAGGGCGCGGGCGGCATCCAGCGCCTCTTGATCCCCCTGTTGCTGGTAGGCGGTGCGGTAGTCGTGATAGAGACGGGCGGCCTTTTTCCCCATCTTCTTGCTCGCCTCCTCCGCCAGTTCGGCGAAACCGGACTCCCGCCCATAGAGATGGTTAAAGCGCCGTGCCACCTCGCGGGTCAGCTCGACATGGGCCACCTGATCCTCGCCGACCGGCACCATACCCGCCTTGTAGACCAAAATATCCGCCGCTTGCAGCAGCGGGTAACCGAGAAAGCCGTAGGTGTTCAGGTCGCGCTCTTTCAGCCGCTCCTGCTGATCTTTGTAGCTCGGCACCCGCTCCAGCCAACCGAGGGGGGTGATCATGGAGAGCAGGAGGTGCAGCTCGGCATGTTCCGGGATCTGCGACTGAATAAACAATCGCGCCTCCCCGGGATTGATCCCGGCGGCCAGCCAGTCAATCACCATCTCATTGACGCTATCGGGAATAATTTCCGGCTCTTCGTAATGGGTGGTGAGGGCGTGCCAATCGGCGACGAAGAAGAAGCATTGGTATTCGTGTTGAAGTTCCACCCAGTTCTTCAGGACACCGTGGTAATGCCCCAGGTGCAAGCGTCCGGTGGGGCGCATCCCGGAGAGTACGCGGGCGTGTTGTGCAGGGACGGAGTTCAAAATCTCTCTCCTTGTAGTTCACAATAGGGGTGGTCATTATAGCCGAGGAGAGAGCCGAGTCGCTGCTCTCTCGTTCTCT
>SLIM01000325.1 GCA_007135625.1 Gammaproteobacteria bacterium | reverse complement strand
TCACTTGCCATGTAAATAGAGCTCATCGCTAAAGGCATAGATCCACTCCGGGCGATAGCAAGTCAAGGCGGTGACTGCCCAGCCATTAAGGAAGGCCTCCGGAAAGAAGAGCATCGGTAAAAAGGGAAAATAGACCTCGCTGATCTTCGCGTAACTATAGACCCCGCCCACCACCAGCAGCAGCAGGCCGATCCAGATGCTAAAGACCGCAGCCAGGCCAGCGGTCAGAAAGCCGTTGCCAAGAACGAAGATAAAAAAGTTTTTTGGCAGATAGGTACGCACCAGCAGCAGCGAAATCTGGCTCAAGGTAATCGGCAAGACCCCGCTCAGTAACCCGTTGAGAGCGAACATCTCCCACTCAGCACGGCCATTTAGGGTCAACCCTAAAAGAATCAAAGCGCTGGCAATGATCGCCAGCGACCAGCCGAACATTAGGGTCAAGGTCGTGACCCCCAAGACATGGAAGGCAACCGTCGCTTCTGCCTGAGCGCGGAGATGCCAGAGCACCAGCAGAATCAGGATCGTCCCCAGATAGAGGTGGATGCGTCGGCCAGCGAAGATCCAGCGCCAGCGGGCGAGGCGTAGCGAGGTGACCAACACCGCCCCATAGAGCAGCGCAGTTAGCAGCAGCAGGTCACGGGAGAAGAGGTCGCTATTCAGTTCCAAGAGTACTCTCGCTGCAACAGAGGTTGAACAAGTTCAGTGGTGGAAAGGGCGACGAAGAGCATTCACCCTGCGCCCGGTTATCGGATGCGAAGTGACAGACGGCAACGCGCCTGCACCTTGCGGCCAAATGATTGTACTCTTGTCCGGGGAGAGAGGACAGAGCAGAGAAATAGAGAGAACCAGAGAACATGAGGAAGGAAAAAAGATGGTACAGCGCATGAAATGGGTACTGCTACTGCTGGCACTAGGAGCCAGCAGTGGATCACAGGCATCTAACTATCTAATTGAAATTTTAGTCTTTGCCCGAGACGATCCAGGGGCTAGCGAGTATCTGCCGCCAGATCCCGGACTACCCGACTACAGCGGAACAGCAACCCCCGGCGAGGTCGGACAGATGCTCGACCCGGCGCAGGGGCAGTTAGGGCCAGAGCGCCACACCCTCACCCGCTCGGGCGCAGGGCAACCGCTGTTTCATGGGCTATGGCGGCAACCGGTGGGCAGTCGCAACAACCCCCACAAGGTTCGTATCACCAGCAGCGAACAGCGCGACGGCCTACCGCAGGTAGAGGGCGTAGTTGCCATCGGACGGGGCCGCTTCCTCCATCTTCACCTCGACCTGCTCACCCGCCCGCTCCAAGGGAGTAGCGGCCAGCCCACCTACCGCCTAATCGCCCAGCGCCGCATGGGCAGCAACGAGTTGCACTATATCGACCACCCGAAAGTCGGAGTATTAGTCCGTATTCGGCCTTGATCATCCTTCCGGCCAATACCTTGATCGGAGAGTATAAAGCGGGGCATTTCGCAGGATATTTTGGTTTACCGTCTTTTTGAACCCACATTCCGCACCTTCCGTGCAACACACCGATTCAAAAGATGTGTTTCTTTTAGTGTAACTATAGAAAAACATAATAATTTATTTGAATCAATAGGTTATAAGGGGGTGCGGAAAGTCGGTTGAATGTGTCTGCTTTAGCCTATCTGCTCTCGCCTTACGGGGCATGGATTACTAGGGGAATTAGTGGTTTTATGGGCTAATAAAGCTGCTGAAAACTGCCTTATTCCCCCGTGCCTCGACCTAGTTAGGGTACTCTTCTCCCCTCAGAAAGAAACAAATTTTCACTACGCAAACATCAGACCTTGACAAAGGAGCAGTTTTAGTCAATACTCCCACCCATGCGTCTGGATTTTTGATCCCTGAGGAGTAGCAGATGTCTTTGCAGATAGACCTTACGTTTGATGATACTACGTACCGGCATTACACCAACGGTTTTTTAACCGTAATGCACTGCCACCACTACATGACCCTAGCCACCCGTTTAGCAGAGCAGTTCTCCGATCTAGGGGGGGAGCGCATTCTAGCCGAATCAGCGGAGGATGCGCTGCGTCCGCTGCTGGATGACTACATCCAAAAGCATGGGATCAGCGACCCTGATGAGCGACTGAAGATCGGCCAGGAGTACTACGCCGCTATCGGAATGGGAAAAATGGCAGCGAGTGGCGATAGCCACAGCGGCAGCGTAACGCTCACCCACTCGCATATCGACCAAGGCTGGGTGATGAAGTGGGGCGAGCGCCCGACCCCGATGAACTACTGGACGCAAGGATATATTGCGGCGATGTTTGGCGCAGCCTTCGACAAGCCACCGCGTAGCTTTGCGGTGGAGGAGCGGGAGTCGCTGGTAAGCGGCGCTCCGCACAGTACCTTTTTGGTTACGGCAAAGTAGGGGAGGGGGAGATGACCGTACAACGCGATGTAGTGGTAAAAAAACTGGCTGATATCAAAGCGGTTGGCAACGAAGAGGGGCTGATCCCCGCCTTTAATGTCTTAGTGAACAACCTCCCGGCAGCGTTTTGGAACACCTTTACGGTGCGCATGATGGAGGCGGCACCGGCGGAGCGCAAGCAAGAGATGGAAGATGCGCTGATGCACTGCGCCAACGTCTGCGGCTATAACACCGGCTACGGCATTATCACCTCCAAAGAGTTTCAGGACGTGGTGACACCTATGGTAACCGAGGGAGCGAAAGATGTACTGCGCGGAGCCTACGCCGTCTTTACCGCCTGGGGATGGGCCAAGTCAGGGATTGCGCAGATCAAAGAGGGCGAGCGCATGGTCGTGCGGGCGATGGACTATTACGAAGCGGATATGAAACCTGGCTATATGATGGGCTTCATGGTACGCGGAGTGAGCGCCGCCTTTTTTGATCTCGCCTATGGTGAACCCTACCCTAACGGAGGAAACACCTTTCGCTGCGAGCAGGTGAAAGGGATGGAGGTGGGCGACCCATTTGGTGAGTTCGTAGTGACCCGCACCGACTCCCCCAGCTAAGTCCGCCCGTCTGCGCAGCGTGAAGCTTGATCCTACTCAACCAAGGAGCCTGTTGTTATGGCTGAAAATTCTACCCAAATTTTACAAGATCTGATCAATAGCTCGGGGGCCAGGGCAGCGGTGGTGGTCGCCCGCGACGGTTTTGTCATTGAAACTGCCGGGATGCTCGGCTCCCTCGACCTAGATACCCTTGGGGCATCGGTCGCCATGCTGCTCACCGGTGCCGAGAGCATGGGCAATGAGCTGCGTATCGCCGCCTTTCATACCTTGACCCTGGAGGCATCCAACGCAATGATTATGTGTACTCCAGTAGGGGATGCACTGCTTGTGGTACTGGCACCCGACTCCAAAACCCTCGGGATGATTCGTCTTCAGGTGAAGAAGCACGTTCCGCAACTGGTGCAGTTCTTCTGAGCACAAAGGGTTCCCTCGCTGCCGCCCCCTCGCCTGCGGGTTGAGGGGGGCGCGATTTTGGACTCCCTGCATAAACCCTGCGCCTGCAACGGCGCAGATAGCAGCGGATCGTAGAGCCTACCGGCGCACATGCTGGTAGTGCGGAGTACTCCTGCGGCAGTAGCGTTATGGCCAAAAAAATCCTCATTGTTACCCAAAGTAAAAGCCTGGTCAACGACTTGGCAACTCGCAAACGCTACTCCTCGCGTTTTTTTCTCATTTCCGCCCACGATCTGGAGAGCGCCCGCTCCGTACTCGCCCTGAGCAAAGTCAACCTTGTGGTGATCGAGCTAGGGCTACCCCAACGCAAAGGCTTTGAACTGCTAGCGGCGCTGCAGAGCAGCCGCAACGCCCCGCCAGTGGTCGCGATCTGCAGCCATCCCGATGCCGAGGCGTGGGATGAGGAGGAGCTGCCGGGGATCTTTAAGGTGATGAGGCAACCGATCGATTATGACCTGCTGCTGGAGATGATCCATGCGCAGCTCGATGACTTCCTGCTACGCAAAGGGGGAAAAACCCTGCTTCCGAGAACGCTCCTGCGGCTGGTGGAGCTAGAGCATCAGACCCTGCTCTGCGACTGTTACCATGAAGCGCTACGTGCAATCCTCTGCTATCGAGAAGGCCGCCTGGTTGCCACCCACTGCGACGGGG
>SLIM01000075.1 GCA_007135625.1 Gammaproteobacteria bacterium | reverse complement strand
TCTGACCCCTTTGGTCATCGAGTCTGACCCCTTTGGTCCGTGACCCCTTTAGCCCTAGCCCTCATAGCACCCCCTCTGAAACGGGTTTTTTTATCAGGAATCCGCCTCTATACTGTAGCGGAAGGCGGAGAACCGATTGACAGATGACCAGCCAATCCTCATCGTCAGGATTCCACACGAAACCGAAGCCGCCATTCGACCGCTCACCCGCGCAGGAGTGCGACCCAAAAGAGAGCTTTGGAGAGCACAACAGCGACAACGACAGCAATAGCGACAAAGAGGTAGCCATGCCGCCCCAGACCCTCGACCTTATCCCTGCTGACCAGGCCATTACTCTGGACGGCCTCTTTTTTGAGCGCGTCCGGCGCAGCGGCGACGCACCCGCCTACCGCTGGCACCACCAAGAGCAGTGGCAACAGATGAGTTGGAAGCAGGCCGCCGCCGAAGTCGAACGCTGGCGACAAGCGCTCGCTGGCGAGGGGCTAGAGCGCGGAGCGCGAGTCGCAATCCTGCTGCGCAACGCCCCCCAGTGGGCGATTTTCGACATCGCCACCCTCGCCCAAGGGCTAGTCAACGTCCCGCTCTACACCGACGACCGCCCCGAAGCCGTCGCCTACATCCTCGCCGATGCCGGGGTCGAACTCCTGCTGATTCAAGATCGTGGCCGCTGGCAACGGCTGCAACCGGCCCTGGGCGATAACCAGACTCTAAAGCGTGTCATCATCCTCCACCCCCGCGACGACGAACCGCTGGATGACCCCCGCGTCACCACCCTAGAGCGCTGGCTGGCTAGCGCCGCCTCCCAACCCGCCCCACCCGCACCCGTCGAACGCAACCCCGATGCCCTCGCCACCCTCGTCTACACCTCCGGCACCACCGGTCGCCCCAAAGGGGTGATGTTAAGCCACCGCAACATTCTCAGCGTCGTCGAAGGAGGCCTACACTACGTCCCGATCTACCGCGAAGACCGCCTCCTCTCCTTTCTCCCCCTCTCCCACACCCTAGAGCGCAGCGCCGGCCACTACCTGCCGATGATGACCGGTGCCAGCGTCGCCTACGCCCGCTCCATCACCCAACTGGCACAAGACTTTGTACACCTCCGCCCCAGCGTCATGGTCGCTGTCCCGCGAGTCTTCGAGCGGGTTTACGGACGCATCCGCCAGCAACTGGAGCAAGGCTCCCCGCTCGCCCGCTGGCTGTTTCAGCGGGCGGTAGCGACCGGCTGGCAGCGCTTTCAATACCAACAGGGACGCACCGCCTGGCACCCCCGGCTGCTGCTCTACCCGCTGCTCGACGGCCTGGTCGGACGCAAAGTCCGCGCCCGCCTCGGCGGCGAGATGCGTGTCGCAATCAGCGGCGGCGCCCCGCTCTCTGCCGAAATCGCCCGCCTCTTTATCGGCCTGGGGGTACCGATCCTGCAGGGCTATGGACTCACCGAAACCGCCCCGGTGGTCAGCGTCAACCCCCCCGACGACAACCAACCGGCCAGCGTTGGCCGCCCCCTCAGCAACCTTGCAGTACGCATTGGCGAACAGCAGGAGCTACTGATCAAAGGGCCGGGCGTAATGCTCGGCTACTGGAACAACCCCGAAGCCACCGCCGCCATCATCGACCGCGACGGCTGGCTGCACAGTGGCGATCAGGCCCGGATCGAGGGAAATCACCTCTACATTACCGGCAGGATTAAAGATATTCTGGTTCTCTCCAATGGCGAAAAAGTCCCCCCCTCCGACCTGGAGCTGGCTATCGCCCTCAACCCCTTCATTGACCAAGTCATGGTCATCGGCGAGGGGGAGGCCTACCTCACCGCGCTGCTGGTGCTGAATCCGGATCTGTGGCCCGAGCTGGCCCGCCGCCACGGCATCGAACCCGACCACCCCGCCGCCCTCACCCACGAACCGCTCCTCACCACCCTGCAGCGGCAACTGCGCGAAACGCTGCACAGCTTCCCCGCCCACGCCAAGATTCGCCGCATCACCCTGCTGCCAGAGCCGTGGAGCATTGAGAACGGACTCCTAACCCCTACCCTGAAAGTTAAACGCGCCCAAGTGATGGAACGCTATCACGAACAGATTGCGGCGATGTATCGCTAAAGAGACGGTATACCGACGGTATGCCGCACGCCGGCAATCATACAGACATAAAAAAGGAGCTTTTCGGATTGCACAATAACAAGCCTATTTTCAACGAGCAGATGTTGACACAACTCAGTGACGAGATCGAGGATGGTCTGCTGATCGTTGATGCCCAAGGGGTTGTGATCCACGCCAACCGGCGTGCCGCCACCCTCTTAGGGATGGCGCAACAGGCGTTCGTTGGATGCCCGGTAATCGACTTTTTCCACTGCACCCAGTCCCCCCCTGGCAACCACACCGAGAAGACGACGCTACGCTGTCGCCAGACCCAGCAGCTTATCCCGCTGGAGGAGTGCGGAGTAGTTCGCGCCTACACCAGCGGTCACCCCTGGCACGGGCATGAGGTGCTAGTTGGGCGTGGGCAGCAGGTGGTGGGTCTCCAGGTCGAGAGCAAACCCCTCGGCAAGGGCGAGGGGGCGATCCTCTACCTGCGCGGACAGCGCGAAGAGGAGCGCTGGCGCTTTGTTCTGGAAGCGACCGATCAGGGGGTATGGGACTGGGACGCTACCAGCGACACCGTCTTCTTCTCCCCCCAGTGGAAGCGGATGCTCGGCTACGCAGAAGAGGAGGTCGGCAACCGCCTAGAGGAGTGGAAAGAGCGAGTCCACCCCGACGACCTGGAGTGCTGCCTTGGCGATCTGCAGCGGCATATCCACGGCGAGACCCCACTCTATGAGAGCCAGCACCGCATGTTGTGCAAAAATGGCGAATACAAATGGATTTTAGATCGTGGCCGGGTGGTAAGTCGCGACTCCCAGGGAAATCCCCTGCGGATTATTGGCACGCACACCGACATCACCGAACAGCAGGCATCGCGGCGGGCCTTGGCCTACAGCGAGCAGCGCTTTCGCGATGTAGCCGAGGCCTCAGGAGAGTATATCTGGGAGGTAGACCCGCAAGGTATCTACACCTTCATCACCGCTGCCGTCGAACCGCTGCTGGGACGACCGGTGGCGGAGATTCTCGGGCGCTCCCCGTTCGACTTTATGCCCGCCGCCGAGGCGCAGCGGGTGCAGACACTACTCGCGCAGTGGGCAGCTAACGCCGAATCGTGGCAGGGGTTGGAGCACACCTCCCTGCGCCCCGATGGCACCCTCGTCACCCAGCGCGTCAGCGGTCTACCGATTTGCGATGAGCGCGGCCAATTGATCGGATTTCGCGGCACCGGGCGCGACATCAGCGCCGAACGCGATGCCCAGATCAAGCAGGATCGCCTCACCAGCCGCCTTACTTTAGCCACCTCAGCCGCCAACCAAGGAGTCTGGGAACTGGAGTGGCCGAGTCAGCGGCTGGAGTGGGATGCCGGGATGTTTGCGATCTACCGAATCGATCCGCAGCACTTCGACCATACCTTCGCCGCCTGGGAACAGCGACTCCTCCCAGAAGATCTACCGCAACTTAAAGAAAAGTTTAGCCAGGCGCTATGCGACCAGCCGATCTACACCGCAGAACACCGCATCCGCTGCGGCGACGGCGCAATCCGCTACATTCGCGCTGTGGCACAGATTACCCGAGACCCCGCCGGCCAGCTTCTGCGCGTAGTGGGAATTAACGAAGATATTACCGAGCGTCGCCAGGCAGAGCGCGAGTTGGTCGTCCAAGAGGCCAAACTGCGCGGCCTGTTTGAACTCGCGCCGGTCGGCATCGCCATGAACGACTACCACAGCGGCGAATTTCTGGAGTATAACGCCGCCGCCTATGAGCCAACCGGCTACACTGCCGAGGAGTTTCAACACCTTAGCTACCTCGACATCACCCCGAAAGAGTATATGGAGGCGGAGCAGGCGCAGTTGGCCTCGATGGAGAAGAGCGGACGCTACGGCCCCTTTGAGAAGGAGTATATCCGCAAAGATGGCTCACGCTATCCGGTACTGCTACAGGGCTTTAAGACCGTAACCGCCGAGGGGCGTGAGGTGATCTGGTCGATCATTCAAGACCTCTCCGCGATTAAGGAGGCCGAACAGGCGCTAACTGAGGCGCACAACCGCTACGCCTCGCTAGTGAATAACATTCCCGGCATCACCTACCGCTGCGCCCACGATGCCGACTGGACGGTCTACTTTATGAGTCAGGCGGTCGATCCGATCACCGGCTACGCAGCTTCCGATTTTGTGGGTAATGCCGTGCGCAGTTACGCCAGCATCATCCACCCGGAGGATACGGCGCGAGTTGCCGAGGTCATTGGCGATGCCGTTGGCGCTCGTCTTCCCTGGAAGCTCAACTACCGGGTGCTGCATCAAGATGGCTCCCTGCGCTGGGTGCAGGAGCGGGGAGTGGCGAGCTATGCGCCATCGGGCGAGGCGGCCTATCTGGATGGATTTATCCTCGACATCACCGAGCAGAAAACGGCAGAGGCGCGGGCCGAGGCGCTGGAAGCGGCTGCAATCCGCAACCGTAGCGCACTCGATAACATCGCCTACACCATCGCCGCGCAAGATAGCGCTGAGGCGATTCTCACCACCACCTGCCAGAGCATTGGTGAAGCCCTGGGGGCAGATCGGGCGCTGGTCTACGCCATCGACTTCGCACAAGAGCAGATTATTGGACTCCATGAGTGGCTCAATAGCGCACAGCACCACGAAATCACCCCCTCCATCGGCACCTATCCGCTGGCCACTTTTCGGGATGGGGTCTGCGCGATACGTGCGCAGCAGACCCCGCTCATCAGCCATAGTGATGCCATCCACCCGGCACTGCGCCAGGACGGCTCCGCACAGATCCTGCACCAGCAGATGTCGATCCGCTCCCTGCTCTGGTTCCCCTTTAGTTACCATGCCGACGGCTACCAATTGATCGTCCTTAACTGGCTTGCGCGGCAGCGCGACCTTGGCAGCGAGCAGGAGCAATTTCTCGGATCGGTGGCCCGCTTAGTCGAGCTGGCGCTGAACAAGATTCGGCTGCTGGAGGAGCAGCGCCGCATTGAGCAGCAGTACCAAACTCTGTTTGTCGAGATGCAGAGCGGCTTCGCCCTCCACGAGATCCTCTGTGATGCAGAGGGGCAGGCGGTAGATTATCGCTTCCTCGCCGTTAACCCCGCCTTTGAACGGCTCACCGGGATGGAAGCCGCAGCGCTAGTGGGACATCGGGTACTGGAGCTGCTGCCCAACACCGAACCGTTCTGGATTGAGCGCTACGGCAGAGTCGCGCTACACGGGGAGAGCGACACCTTTGAGGCCTACTCCGGAGAGCTACAGCGCTATCTTCATAGCACCGCCTTTCAACCTGAAGTGGGGCGCTTTGCCACCATCGTCTCAGACATTACCGAGCGCTGGATGATGCAGACCCAGATGCTCGCCGCCAAGGCGGAGGCGGAGCGGGCGAGTCGTGCCAAAAGCGAGTTTCTCGCCAACATGAGCCACGAGATTCGCACCCCCATGAACGCCGTCATCGGCCTCAGTCAACTCCTGCTCCAGACCCCGCTCAATACCCAGCAGCTCGACTATTTACACAAAATCTACAACTCCTCACGCATGTTACTGGGAATCCTCAACGACATCCTTGACTACTCCAAAATCGAAGCAGGCAAGCTCGAACTGGAGATCGTCCCGTTTGAGCTGGAAGAGATCCTCAAACAGATGGCCGCGCTCTTCGGTGACAGCGCCGCAACCAAGAGGCTAGAGCTGCTGTTTGCCGCCCACCCCGATACCCCCCAGATTCTCATGGGCGACGCACTACGGCTAGGGCAGGTGTTGACCAATCTGCTAAGTAATGCGCTAAAATTCACCCCCCAAGACGGCAGCATCAAGCTCTCGGTCACACCGCTGGCACGACAGCAGCGAGAAATTACCCTGGAGTTTCGCGTCGAGGATAGCGGCATCGGCATGAGTGCCGAGCAGCAGGCGCGACTCTTCCAACCCTTTAGCCAGGCCGACAGCTCCACCACCCGCAAATATGGGGGAACCGGGCTGGGGCTGGTAATCTGCCGCCGTCTCATCGAAAAAATGGGCGGCGAACTGGGGTTGACCAGCACTCCCGAGGTGGGCAGCAGCTTCTTCTTCACCCTGACCTTGCCGATCAGCCAACAGCGCTCCACCGCCCTCGCCTGCCCCAAGACTCAAGGGCGACGGGTACTGATCGTAGACGACCACGCCAGCGCTCGCCTAGTGGTGCGGGAGATGCTGCACCACTGCCACTACCAGAACGTAGAGGCGAGTAGCGGAGAGCAGGCGTTAGAACTCCTGCTGGCCGCTGAAGAGCGCGGCGAACCGTTTGACTTTATCCTCATGGATTGGCAGATGCCGGGCGGCATGAATGGCCTGCAAACCTGCCAACAGATCGCCGCACTGCGCGAGCAGGGGCGGTTGCGCAAGACCCAGGCACGGATTCTGCTGCTCACCGCCTACCGCAAAGAGGAGATCGCCCTACCGGCCGATCTACGCCAAGCCTTTCTGAGCAAGCCAGTCACCGCCTCCACCCTCTACAACGCCCTTCTTCAGGCCGAACAGGGCAGTGCAGCGCTCCCCCCGCAACCGCTTGCCACCCCCCCCGAGCTGCACGGCTACACCCTGCTACTGGTCGAAGATCATCCGATCAATCAGGAAGTTGCACTGCGTATGCTGGAGCGCACTGGTGCCGTGATCCAACTCGCCGAGAATGGTGCCGAGGCGCTAACAGCGGTCGCCCACTCCCCTCCCGATCTAATTTTAATGGATCTGCAGATGCCGGTAATGGACGGCTTTGAGGCCTCCCAGCGGCTCCGTCAACAGGGTTTTAACGCCCCGATTATCGCCCTCTCTGCGGCAGTCATGCAGGCCGACCTAGCGCAAGCCAGCGCAGTGGGGATGAATAACCACCTCGCTAAACCGATTGAGAGCGAGCTGCTCTACAAAACCCTCAGCCACTACCTGCCGCCGCGCTCCCCGCAACCGCCACCGCAACCGAGCGCAACCACCAGCGCAACCACCAGCGCCAGCCACAGCGGGATTCTACCCCCGCAGCTTCCCGGCTTCGACCTGCAAGCGGGGCTGCACCGCGTGGAGGGTGACGAGGTTTTTTATACCAAGCTGTTAATTCGCTTCCGGGAACAGATCGCCAGCGAATTCATCCCGCTGATCGAACGGTTACGCGCCAAGGCGTGGGCGCACACCCACCCACAGATACACGCCTTAAAAGGGGTTGCCGCCACCCTGGGCGCAAGCCAAATCACCCACGTAGCAACGCAGATTGAGCAGAGCCTGAAGCGCGAAGAACTGCCCGCCGAGGCGCTGATTGAGGCCCTGGCGCAAGCCCTGGAAGAGGCCCGCAGTACGCTAAAACCCCTTAACCTCGCGACCCTGCGCCAGCAAGGTAACCGCGAAGCGGTGGAGCAGTTGCGCTATAATTTGCAGAACAGCGAGTTTGTTGCGGAGACGACCCTGCAAGCGGCGTTGGGCTACCTGCAGCAGCAGGGCCTGACCACGACGGTCTTGGAAGAGCTGGTCGAACAGATGGAATTTGCGCTAGCCCTAACCACCTTAGATGCACTTACAAAAGAGTGGGAGTTGTACGATGAATAACCATCCAGCGAGTCAAACGGTTCTGATCGTTGATGACCAGCCCAGCAATATCCAGGTGCTGGCCAAGCTGCTCACCGAAGAGTATCGCGTACTGGTCGCCAATAGCGGCCACAAAGCGCTTACCATCGCCCGCAGTGACCACCCCCCCGACCTCATCCTGCTGGATGTCCAAATGCCCGAAATGGATGGTTACGAACTCTGCAAACATCTTAAATCGGACCCACAAACCAACAAAATCGGGATTATCTTTATCACCGCACTCGATAGCGTCAACGATGAGGAGCAGGGTTTTCAGTTGGGCGCAGTGGACTATATCGCCAAACCGTTTCACACCGCCATTGTCCGCGCCCGGGTCAGAACGCACATGGAGCTGAAGCGCAAAAGTGACCTGCTCGAACAGATTGCGATGCTTGACGGCCTCACCGGCATCCCCAACCGCCGCCACCTCAACGAACAGCTTGACCGGGAGCGCGGACGCGCCCAGCGCGAACAGCACCCGCTTAGCGCGGTGATGCTCGACATCGACCACTTCAAAGAGTACAACGACCACTACGGCCACGGTGCCGGGGATCTCTGCCTGCAACAGGTCGCCAAAGCGCTCGCCGCCACCCTCGCCCGCGCCTCCGACCTGGTCGCCCGCTACGGTGGCGAGGAGTTTGTGGCACTACTGCCCAACACCCCCCTCGATGGAGCGCAAGAGGTCGCCGAAAATCTGCGCCACGCCATTGAGGGACTCGCCATTCCCCACCACTACTCCAGCGTTGCCAAAACTATCACGATAAGCCTGGGAGTCGCCACCTACGACCCGACCACCAACCCCAATACCACTGACAACCTCCTCGAACGCGCAGATACCGCCCTCTACCGCGCCAAGGCGATGGGACGTAACCGGGTGGTGGTGCAGCACTATAGCTGACAGAAACGGCTTATTAAGAACCAAGACAACCATCATGGCAAAATTTCTGGTAGATTCTGTGTCTGCATGGGGATTCTCACAGGGCCGTGTTCCCTTCTCAGCGCGGTGTCTATCTCACCGCACCCGGACAACTCA
The DNA here is from genome assembly GCA_007135625.1 of Gammaproteobacteria bacterium. Lineage (GTDB taxonomy): Bacteria > Pseudomonadota > Gammaproteobacteria > Chromatiales > Chromatiaceae > SLIM01. The sequence continues at coordinate 6,317 of SLIM01000075.1, read as the reverse complement.
CCCCCGCCGATAACGGTCTAAAGCCGCAGCCCGGCTCTGTTTTAGATCGACCATCGGGGTGGCGAGAGGGAGTTGGCACCAGCGGTTGCGATAGCGCTGCTCCGGGTCGAAGCGTTGCGCCTGGGTCTCGGGGTTGAAAATCCGAAAATAGGGGGCGGCATCGGCTCCGCAGCCAGCGATCCACTGCCAGCCGAGGGAGTTATTGGCGAGGTCGGCATCGACCAGAGTATCCCAGAACCAACGCGCCCCCTCCAGCCAATGGATGGCAAGGTTTTTGGTCAGTAGCGAGCCGACCACCATGCGCACCCGGTTGTGCATCCAGCCGCTCTCCCACAACTCCGCCATCCCCGCATCGACCAGCGCAATGCCACTCCTCCCCCGCTGCCAGGCAGCTAGGGCCGCAGGCTGGTGGTGCCAAAGGGTGCCGGTATGAAATCGCGGATTAAGCGGTTTTTGATCGCTATCGGGATAGTGGTGCAGCAGGTGGCGAGCAAACTCGCGCCAAGCCAGTTGGAGATAGAAACGCTCGGCTCCGGCGGCGGCAGCAGCGCCCCCCTCTCCACCAAGTAGCGGGAGCAGCGGGGTGAGAATCTGCGAGAGCGCGAGTTCGCCAAAGTGGAGATGCGGAGAGAGGCGGCTGGTGCCGGGGCTGGCGGGAATCTCGCGGGCCGCTGGATAGTCCCCTAGGGCGCTCTCCAGAAAGCGCTGTAGCGCGGCGGTGGCGGAGGTTTCACCGGGCCTCCAGTGGTGCTGGAGTCGCTGGTGCCAAGGGTGCGGGTCGAGCAGATGCAGCGCGGCGATTTCGGCCTCGGCGGTGGCGGCGAGGGCAACACGCTGCTCGCTGCGGCTCGGTGCTGCTGGGGCGGTGGCTGGGGCGGTGGCTGGAGGGGTGATGAGGCGCTGCCGCAGGGTGGCGGCAAAGGGGGTAAAAACACGGTAGGGGCGCTGCTGGCGGTTGAGCAGCTCTCCGGGAGGGCAGAGGATACCGTCATCAAAGAGTTGCAGGGTGATGCCGTGGTGGGCCAACTGTGCCGCGACCTGGCGATCTCGCGCCGCGAGAGTCGGTTCGTAGCGGCGATTAGCGGTGACCGTGCTGGCACCGCTGGCGCGGCATAGCTCCAGCAGCGAGAGGGCCGAGCTGGCGGCGCGGCGGCTCTGCAACGCTACCCCGTGCGCGGCGAGGTCGCTAGCGAGTGCGGTTAGCGAGTGGTGCAGCCACCAGCGGCTAGCGGCTCCGGGGGGCCAGGGGGCCTCCTCCTCCGGGGCGTGAATGTAGCAGGGGAGCAAGCTCGCCTGCTGCGCTTCGATCCAAGCGAGGGCGGGGTTGTGCGCAAGCCGCAGGTCGCGGCGAAACCAATGAATCATTACAGGAGTAAGCGTTGCCATAAGCGGGTACCAGGGTGGTGAGTTCATCAAGAGCAGGGGTCGGGATAGCCGTAAAGCAGACACGCATCGACAACTCTCTCCTTGATCATCTTGGATGAAAAATATTTGCATATTTTAGCCTAATTGTCTAATAATTTGACTAGGCCCACTCGATCCGGTGGCGATCTCTGTTCTCTCTTCCGTTATACGAGGTGATCATGCGAGAGACTTCTTCCCCTCCCCTCCCCCGCATTGGCATCAGTGCCTGCCTGCTGGGACGCGAGGTGCGCTTTGATGGGGGCCACAAGCGCGACCGTTTTCTTACCGATGAGGCAGCACCCTTTGTAGAGTTTGTCCCCTTCTGCCCCGAGGTCGGAATCGGCCTCGGCATCCCCCGCCCCACCATTCAACTGCGCATGGTAGAGGGGGAAGTGCGCCTGCGCTCCAGCCGTCAACCCGATAACGACTACAGCGACGCGATGCGTGACTACGGCCTCGCGCAGGTGGAGTCGCTCGCCGACTGTTGCGGGTTTGTGGTCAAAAAGGGATCACCCAGTTGCGGCATGGAACGGGTGCCGGTAGTGATCAATGAGGCCGGGTATCGCAGTCGCGACGGGGTTGGAATCTTTGCCGCTACCCTGCGCCAGCAACTCCCACTAATTCCGATGGAAGAGGAGGGACGGCTGCACGATCCGCAACTGCGCGAGGCGTTTCTGGAGCGGATCTACGCCCTCCACCGCTGGCACCAACTGGAAGATCCCGAGCGCAACGTTGAGGGCTTTATCCAGTTTCATTCCCGTCATAAGCTGATGTTAATGGGGCGCGGCGACCGCTACTACCGCGAGCTGGGGCAACTGGTGGCCGGTGTCACGGCGGCAGAGCTGGCGCAGCGGCGCACACGCTATATTACCCGCTTTATGGAGGTACTCGCCCTCGGTGCAAGCCGAGGCCGCACCATCAATGTTTTACAGCATATCATGGGATTTTTTAAGGAGCAGCTCTCCGCCGACGACAAGCAGGAGCTGCTCACGCTATTTAGCGCCTACCGAATGCAGCGAACCCCCCTAATCACCCCCATTACCCTACTGCGTCACCACCTGCGCCACCACCCCGACCCCTGGCTCGCCGGACAGTATTTTCTCACCCCCTACCCCGAAGAGCTTTCCCCCCATGCGCGGGTGTAAGGGCCTTGCTTCTACAGCCTGTATTTGCTGCCCTAGCTTGCCCCCCATGCGCAGGTGTAAGGAGTGCTAGAGCGGCGCTTTGTGCCGCTCCTTTTTCGCGACAAAATCTAACTACCATTCTTGGTATTTTCGAGCAACCTACAGGAACGCCTTATGATGAGCGATGCCAACGATACCCTTAACCGTACAACCCTGACCAAGGCCACCATGCACATTCTCGACGCTTGGGGAGTGACGGGAGAGGAGATGCGCCTGATTCTGGATCTTCCCGAAGGGACACGAAGTCGGCAGTTTCAGAAGTACCGCAGCCACGAACCGTTTCCCGACAACCCCAGCATCGAGCGCCGTGCCGACTACCTGCTGCGCATTGCCGGGGCCTTGCGCACCACGTACCCCGCCAACCCCCAGGCCGGTTACCGCTGGCTACGCCAACGCCACCGCCGCTTGGGCGAGTCACCGATTTACGCCATGGTGACGCAAGGTGAGCCTGGATTGATTGCGGTGCTAGCCGAACTGGATGCCACCTTCTGCTGGGATCTAAGCGGCTCGAATGGCGGTGGCGGGAAAACCGCCAACGGCTAAAAGCGGCGCACTGCAACAACCCACAACGGGCGGGCCGCTGTCGTCGATTCTCAGTACTCCTCGCTGTACTTTTCAATCTGTTCGGCATGGATACGGTAGCCGGAGTCGCCCAGCTCGTTATGGGTCGGAACGATGGAGAGCGGGCCGCTGACCCAGACGGTATCAAATAGCTCACCGCGATAAGGTCTGCCGGGGGGGGCGATGACATGCACCGTCTGGTTGGAAGGGGGAGGCGGAACATGGATGCAGGCCCCGAAGTAGGGAACCAGCAGGAATTCGCGAACCCGTCGCCCGTCGTTCTCCAACGGCACAACAAACCCAGGAATCTTCACCTGCTTGCCCTCCAGCTCCTCGACCACCGGGGCGACCCGCCAGAGCAGCCGCAAGGCCTCCATCACCTCCTCAACACGCGGATCATCGTCGGCCATATCATCGATCCCCAACTCCTCAAGTTCGGCGTAGGGATCCCAATGGGCCGGGATCAACTCCTCCCACTCCAGCTCCCGTGGCTGCGCCACCACCGACGCAACCAAGAGCAGCAGCAGAGAAACAGACAGAAAGGAGCGAAATAGAGTCATGGGCATCATAAAGCACTTTGTTACGGTAAAATACGGCAGGGCGCTGTCGCACAGCGACTTCCTGCCAGTATAGCGCCTTGCCTGTGGCTGTCAATGCGTGCGACAAAAGGGGTGCGACCCAAAGTGATGCGTTGGGCAGCACGACACGACTTCGGAAAGAGGTCGTGGGTCGCTCTGGGGCAGATGACCGGTCGCCTGAAGTGCCGCACTACAAGGCTTGCGCATCGGTTTGTGTCGCACCCGAACAAAAGGGCTACCCAAAGATCGCCCGAAAGATAAAGAAGAAAATCGCGGCAAGAACCCCGCCAATCGGAAGAGTAACGATCCAGGAGAGGATAATACTACCGATCACCCGCAAGTCAATCGCCCCGATACCACGAGCAAGGCCGACCCCCATCACCGCCCCAACAGCGACCTGGGTAGTCGAGACCGGCAGACCGGTCTTAGAAGCGAGAACGACCGTAGCGGCGGCGGCAAGGGTAGCGCAATAACCACGCGAGGGGGTCAGCTCGGTGATACGGGTACCGATGGTGTGCATCACCTTACGCCCCATCGTCGCGAGACCGATAACAATACCGGTACCGCCGAGCAGCAGTAGCCAGATCGGTAGCGCCGCCTGTTGCGCAACCTCACCGCCACTGCGCACCACATCAATCCCCGCAGCCATCGGCCCGATGCCGTTAGCGACATCGTTAGAGCCGTGGGCAAAAGCCATGGCGCAGGCGGTAAAGATCATCATCGGCACAAAGATCTTCTCAACACTGGCGTAGTGAAACTCGCGATCCGCCTCGGGGTCGCGCTCAACCCTGTCGATCATCCATTTGCCAAGAGCGGCGCAGGCCAGGCCAAACAGGGTCGCATAAAAAAGGCTTGCGCCGGTGGATAGCTCCAGCTTGAGATGGGTCAGCCCCTTGAACAGGGTGACGAGGGAGACAATCCAGCCAACCAGAAAGACGTAAAACGGCCCCCAGCGCTTAGCCTGCTGAAACGGATCATCGGTGTTAAAAATCAGCTTACGAATGCTCATCATCAGCAGCAGAGCGAGGAGTCCACCCAGCAGCGGGGAGACCAGCCAACTCGCGACGATCTCGCCGATCTTACCCCACTGCACCGCATCGACACCGATACCCGCGACCGCAAAGCCGACAATAGCGCCGATAATAGTGTGTGTGGTAGAGACCGGCCAGCCCTTAGTCGAGGCGACCATCAGCCAGATGGCAGCGGCGAGGAGCGCGGCCAGCATCCCGTAGACCAGTAGCTCGGGGGACTCCTGGATCGGGGCGGCATCAATAATTCCGCTTCGAATGGTATTCGTCACAGAACCACCCGCCAAAAAGGCCCCGGCAAACTCAAAAATTGCAGCGATAATAATCGCCTGTTTGACGGTAATCGCCCCAGAGCCGACCGAAGTACCCATCGCGTTGGCGACATCATTGGCCCCGATCCCCCAGGTCATATAAAGACCAAAAACTAGGGCGAGAACAATAAAGACCACGCCCCAATTTGAAATAATTTCCATGGCAATCTCCTAATGCGGCAATAAAAGGGTTGGATTAGCGAGCAATCAGTAGACGCAGACGGTCGCCAACCTTTTCGGCGTAGTCGGCAAGATCACCAATCCAGTGCAGCATTTGGTACCAAAAAACCACGGATACCGGCTTCATTTGATCCTCATGGGAAAACAGAATACGGGCTAAAGCCATGCCCATCTCATCGGTCTCATCCTCAATGCGGTTGAGTTCATCAACCATTACCTCCACACGCGCCGCATCACGCCCACGAAAACCGGTCTCCAGCAGCTCATCAAGCTCTTCGATGATATTTCCTGAGTGGACACAGGTATCGACACAGCGCTGTACAAAGGTGCGTAGCGGCTCCACCATCTCAGCGGGCGGGGTCATATCGCGCTCCATCATCAGCCCGGCAATATCCTGGGCCGTGTTGGCGATGCTATCTTGCAGCTCCAGCAGCTCCAGCAGGTCGCGCCGATCTACCGGCATAAAGAGACTGCGGGGAAGCTGGGCGCGGAGATTGTTTTTAATTTGATCGGCCTCTTGCTCTTTGGCGAAGATGCACTCCTTGGCGGCGGTAAGGGCCGCTTGGTCGCCAGCGATCAGCGCCTCAAAGAGTCCGGGAACCTCTTGGGCGCAGGAGAGCACCACACGCATGTGGGCCTGCATCGGCTTGAAAGGGGAGCCTCGAAGGAGGGAGGCGATGGTGTTGCTGCTGCGCATGGGTTCTCTCCGTAAGTTAGGTTTGCGTCGGAGATTGTCACCAAAACGACACCAAACTGCAATCTTTACGTGCAGGTCAGCGGAAGATTGTGAAAATTGGGGGTCTACTCTGTGGAATTGAAAAAGAAAACTGGGGGTCTTTATCAGGACTCCAGCCAAAACACTACCATAAAAATACTTATTATGCAATGCGTCATACCCCCCGCTTCTGACTCGCCGGGCAGCGCTTTCTCCCTACCTCGAAGGGCTTGTTCCCCATGCGCGAGTGTAAAGACCGCTAGAGCGGCGCTTGCGGCGTGAAGTCGGTCAAGAACAGTATGATCGTCAAGTAAGCCCGGGCATCTACGCCCGGTTTACTGCACTCAACCAAAGTT